>CAZSDN010000030.1:8486-27697 GCA_964605595.1 uncultured Flavobacterium sp.
AAAATCGACGGTTTTAAAGAACGTATTGAAAAAATGTTCCCGTCAATGTACAGCCATCGCTGTTCAGAAGGTGTTCCCGGCGGATTCTTTTCGCGGGTTGAAAGAGGTACCTGGATGGGGCATGTCATTGAACATATCGCTTTGGAAATCCAAACCCTGGCCGGAATGGAAACCGGTTTCGGAAGAACCCGGGAAACCAAAACATCCGGGATTTACAATGTCGTTTTTAGCTATACCGAAGAAAATGTAGGATTATTTGCTGCCGAATCTGCTGTGCGGATTGCCGAAGCATTGATCGCAGGAACCGATTATGACCTCGAAGCCGATATTCAAAAAATGCGTGAAATCCGTGAGCGTGTCCGCCTCGGGCCAAGTACGGGAAGTATCGTCGAAGAAGCCGTTGCACGGGATATTCCTTGGATCCGCCTCGGAACAAATTCACTCGTACAATTAGGATATGGCGTAAACCAGATGCGTTTCCAGGCAACAATTACCTGCAAAACCAGCAACATCGCAGTTGATATCGCTTGTAACAAGGAAGAGACAAAACGCATGCTCGAGCTTGCATCGATTCCTGTTGCCAGCGGAAGCATTTGTGTTGATGAAGAAGATTTGGAAAATACGATTAATAAAATCGGTTATCCAATTGTACTGAAACCTTTGGACGGAAACCACGGAAAAGGCGCTTCCATAAATGTTACAACCTGGGAAGATGCCGCTGCCGGATTGGTTTATGCACAAAAATACAGCCGCCGCGTTATCGTAGAAAAATTCATTTCCGGTTTTGATTTCCGTGTTTTGGTCATCGATAATAAGCTTGTAGCTGCTGCAAAACGCGTCCCCGCACATGTGGTTGGAAACGGAAAAGAAACAATTCAACAATTAATCGATACGACAAACCTTGATCCGCGCCGCGGTTATGGCCATGAAAACGTGCTTACGGAAATTACGGTTGACCGCGATACTTTAGACTTACTTGAAAAGTTAGAATATACGTTGGAAACTGTTCCGAAAAATGGTGAAATCGTATACCTCAAATCGACCGCGAACCTAAGCACGGGCGGAACTTCCATAGATGTAACGGATATGATGCACCCGGAAAACATTTTTCTTTCCGAAAGGATTTCACGCGTTATCGGACTTGATATTTGCGGTATCGATATCATGGCCGAAAACCTCACGCAACCTTTAAAAGAAAATGGCGGCTGCATTCTCGAAGTTAATGCGGCTCCGGGTTTCAGGATGCACCTGGCGCCATCTGAAGGCTTGCCCAGAAACGTTGCCGCGCCGGTAATAGATATGCTTTATCCTCCCGGAAAACCAAGCCGAATCCCAATTATTGCCGTAACCGGAACAAACGGTAAAACAACCACTACAAGGCTTTTAGCACATATTGTAAAAAATAACGGTTATAAAGTCGGTTTTACAACTTCAGACGGAATTTACATCCAGAACCATATGATGGAAAAAGGCGATACGACCGGGCCGATTTCTGCCGAATATATACTGAAAGACCCGACTGTTGAGTTCGCAGTCCTTGAAACAGCTCGTGGCGGAATCCTTCGTTCCGGGCTTGGTTTTAGCCGATGTGATATTGCCGTAGTTACAAATATCCAGGAAGATCATTTGGGATTGAGCGATATTCATACGCTTGATGATTTGTCACGTGTGAAAAGCACAGTCGTTAAAAGTGTAAAAAAAGACGGCTGGGCAATCCTTAATGCTGATGATGAACAATGCCGAAAAATAGCAGACGACCTTAGCTGCAATATTGCGTGGTTCAGTATGGATGAAGACAGTGAATTTGCCAAAAAGCTCAGCAAGGAAGGAAAAATCGTCGCGGTTTATGAAAACGGTTTCATTACTATCAAAAAAGGCGAATGGAAAATACGTGTTGAAAGAGCGACACATGTTCCGTTGACGTTAGGCGGAAAAGCGAAATTTATGATCGCAAACGCGCTTGCAGCAACTTTAGCGAGTTATTTATGGGGATTCAAAACCGAAGACATAAGCCTTTCATTACAGACTTTTATTCCGAGTGTAGCGCAAACGCCGGGACGTATGAATATTTTCGACTTTAAGAAATTTAAGGTACTGATCGATTTTGCTCATAATCCTGCCGGTTACAAAGGCGTCGAAGATTACCTGCAAAGTGTCGATGCAAATAAGAAAATCGGTATCATTGCCGGAGTTGGCGATCGCCGTGACGAAGACATTAAAGAATGTGCCAAAATCGCAGGCCGCATGTTCGACCATATTATAATCCGCCAGGAAAAACATTTAAGGGGCAGAACCGAAGAAGAAATCATCAACCTGATCCTTGAAGGAATTTCTGAATCCGGAAGAACCGTTACTTACGAAATAATCAATAAAGAAACCGATGCAATCAAACATGCCATGAACAGCGCTGAAGAAGGCACGTTTATTACCGCATTAAGCGATGTGGTTACCAATGCCATCGAAATCGTACAGCAATATCTCGATAAGGAAAACGAAGAAGGCCCCGCATAATCATTTTACAAAATGTAACAAAGGATAATTTTAACAGACGAATGAATCTGTTGGATTATCCTTTTTACTTTACCACAAACATTAAAATATGAAAAAAATACCGTTACTGCTTTTAGTCTTTTTTATTTCGATCGCTTCTTTCGGACAGTCAAAAAAATTAACTTTAGAAGAAAGCGTTTTACAGCAACACCGGAATTTCCGTGCCGACCAAATGCTCGGTTTTCAATGGATTCCGAATACCAACAATTATGTTTATTTTGAAGAATCAGGGCGAAAGTTAGTACGTGCAAATGCTTCTGACAGCAAAGCTTCCGAACTGCTTACACTTACAGATTTAAACAAAGCAATTGGTGGGGAATTGCGCAGTTTCTTCGGAATGCAATGGAAAGACACGAATACATTTATTGTCAGCGACGGAATCAATTTCTACTCGTACAACATTCAGGACAAAACCGGAAACCGCATTGCTTCATTGGATGATACGGCTGAAAATGCAACTCCCGACAAATCGTTCTCAAATGTTGCCTACACCGAAAAAAACAATCTGTATTTCGTAAACAGCGCAAAGGAAAAAATCGCCGTGACTTCTGAAACTAATGAAGGAATCGTTTCGGGGCAAACAATTTCAAGGAGTGAATTCGGGATTACAGGCGGAATTTTCTGGTCGCCGAAATCTAATTTCCTCGCTTTTTACCAAAAAGACGAAAGCGAAGTCGCTGATTATCCTTTATTGGACATTAATGTAACTCCTGGAAAACTTGAAAGTATTAAATATCCGATGATCGGGCAAAAAAGCGAAAAACCAAAAGTTGGGATTTACAATATCGCAACCAAAAAAACGGTTTTCATTTCTCCACGCGGAAATGCTGATGATTACCTGACGAATTTATCCTGGACGCCGGATGAAAAATTTGTTTTGATTGCCGAATTAAATCGTGGCCAAAACGATATGCATCTGAACGTTTATGACGCGCAAACCGGCGCTTTCGTTCGTACAATCTTAAACGAAAAAACTACAACATGGGTTGAGCCTGAACATGCGGCGTTCTTCCCAAGCGAAAAATCAAACAACTTTATCTGGTTTAGCGAAAAAGACGGTTTCAATAATTTGTATTATTATTCTATTGACGGAAAACTCATCAAACAGCTTACGCAGAATAAATTCGTCACGAAGGAAATTGTTGGCACAAATAAAACCGGGACTGAAATTTATTTTTCGGCAACGGGCGAAAATGCTACAAACCTTTTATACTACAAAGTAGATTTAAAAGGAAAACAAACACTTCTGACAAAAGACGCAGGCGTTCACCAAATTGCAATCAGCACAGACGGAAACTGGATTTTTGATCAATTCAGCAACCACAATACGCCTTCAAAATCATTATTGATCGACAAATCAGGAAAAGCGAAAACGCTGCTTGAAAGCAAAAACAAATACGATGGCTATGAAATGGGGACTTCCGAGATCAAAACCATCAAAGCTGCCGACGGAACAACCGATTTGTACACGCGCTTAATCAAGCCAAGCAATTTCGACCCAAATAAAAAATACCCAGTTTTTGTATATGTTTATGGCGGGCCGCACGCGCAACTGATTACGAATTCCTATTTAGACGGCGCAAACCTTTGGATGTATTGGATGGCCGAGCAGGGATATCTTGTATTTACAGTTGACAATCGCGGTTCTGACAATCGCGGATTTGCTTTTGAAAGTGTAATCCACGGAAAACTGGGCACACATGAAATCGATGACCAGATCAAAGGCGTTGAATATTTAAAATCGCTTCCATATGTTGATGCAAACCGCCTCGCAGTTCACGGCTGGAGTTATGGCGGATTTATGACGACTTCACTAATGCTCCGCAAACCCGGCGTTTTTAAAGTTGGAGTCGCCGGCGGGCCGGTTACCGACTGGAAATTTTATGAAGTAATGTATGGCGAACGTTATATGGATACGCCGGCTGAAAACCAAAAAGGCTTCGACGAATCGAGCACTCTGAATTATGTAAAAGACCTGGAAGGCAAACTGCTTTTAATTCACGGAACGAATGATGATGTGGTTGTCATGCAGCAAAATTTCGCACTTATTAAAAAGTTTATCGAAAACAGCAAACAGGTTGACTTTTTCCCTTATCCGATGCACAAACACAATGTTGGCGGAAAAGACCGCGTGCATTTGATGAAGAAGGTTTTGGATTATGTGATCGAGAACAATAAATAGGTAATTAAAAATGAATAATTAATAGTTAATAAATCTAGCTGTTAAAATAAAAAAGCGCCTTGCAAATTAGCAGGCGCTTTTTCATTATCAATTATTCATTTATAACCATTAATTGAACTAGCTAGGTTTTCTGTTTTTTCTTTCTCGCTGCCGGGAATAAAACGTTATTCAAAATCAGGCGATAACCCGGCGAAGTCGGATGCAAATCCAAAACAGTTGGCGCATCACCAACCTGATGGCGGTAATCTTCAGGATCGTGGCCGCCATAAAATGTAAACATTCCTTTTCCTCTTTCGCCATGGATGTAGCGCGCCTCACCGTTTAAAAGGCACTCGCCCATTACAAGGACATTGGATTTGATCAGGTTTCTTTCAAAAGCTGTTGTTTGCCCCATGAAACCTTTTACCAATTGTGTGTGGTTCTGGCAAAGCATCGTCGGAATTGGATCCCATTTGGCAGAAAATTCCATCAAAGTGAAATAATCTTTTTCCATTGGAACATTGGAACGCTTCATAGTCATATCAATATCTGAAAATTCATATACATTCGGATTTCGCTCCAAAATAAAATCCTTGAACGCAAACGAATGTGTATAATCAATTTTAGACTGGTAATTTCCTTCGCTCGGATCGCCGTCAAACATCGATTCGCAAATATCGACACCATCGGCGGCAAGCGCTATGTCGAAACTATCGGTCGCTGAACACATCGCAAACATGAATCCGCCGCCAATTACGAAATCACGGATTTTTTTGGCAACAGCCAGTTTCTCTTCCGAAACTTTAGCATAACCGAGTTTAGAAGCGAGTGCTTCGGCATCTCTTTTTTGCTCGATATACCAGGGCGTATTTTTATAATTTCCGTAAAATTTTCCATATTGGCCGGTAAAATCCTCGTGATGAAGGTGGAGCCAATCGTATAAAAGCAATCCATCGGTTAACACTTCTTCATCATAAATGGGTTTAAACGGAATCTCGGCATATGTCAGAACCAAAGTCACAGCATCATCCCACGGCTGTTTGCCTTTTGGCGTATAAACCGCAATTTTTGGAGCTTTTTCTAAAATGACGGTTTCCATGTTCTGCGACGGGCTGGAGATTTCTTCCAAAAGCGAATTCGCTTCGCCATCAGAAAGCAATTCAAAACTAACGCCCCGTATCTGGCATTCTTTCCTTATTTCGGAAGCATCGGGCAAAAGGAATGAGCCGCCGCGATAGTTTAGCAGCCAACTCGCTTTGTATTGTTTATCAAGGCACCAAAATGTGATTCCGTATGCTTTTAAATGATTCTGCTGCGTATTTTCATCCATTGGAAGCAAAATGAATCCGGCTTTTGCCGAAAAAGCTAAAAACAGCAAGGCAAATGTTAAGAAATATCGTAATTGTAATTTTTTCATCGGACAAAAAATAAAAAACGAAAGATACAGTAAATGTTTCCTAAAATCAAAGACAATACTTTGTTAAATTACGTGGGCATTTATCAGTTAGTCAGAAATACAAATCAATCAGACTGCAATTGTATTTTTAACTCAAGTTAATATCTTTAACACTATATTAACTAACTTGCGGTTGTTTTAATTCAATTCAGAAATGGAATTACTTCATTTCAGGGATAGTAAAACCCTCATTTATTAAATCTATGAAGCTAAAACATTTACTGTTTATTGCCACAACTTTAGTTTGCATGTTCTTTGCTTCAAGAAGCGTTGCACAAAACAAAGTACTTGACAGCCTCACTAATGAGCTTGAAAAATATGAATCCCGGAAAAGGGAAATGGGACCGGGCGCATCCAAAATGATTGATACGGCTAAGATCAGGATTCTTTCATTGCTAATTCCCGAAATTTATTACAATGAACCTGAAAAGGCCATGAAACTGTCCAGGCTCCAACTTGAATTATCGCAAAAACTGAATTACAAATGGGGAATCAGTAATGCTCTGAATTCAATGGGAAGCATATATGACCAGTTGGGAAATTACACCTTGGCTTTAGATTGTTTTAAGAAATCACTGAAAATTAAACACCAGGAAAAGGATGTGGAACATATTTGTGATTCTTATGCAAATATTGGTATTGTATACACAAGGACAGCTAATTATCCAGAAGCGCTCGATAATTTTATAAAAGGGCTGGAATATGCAAAAAAGAATAATGATCAATTTGGCATTGCCGGGACATATAACAATATCGCCATGGTTTATATGGCTCAGGAAAATTTTGCCGAAACACTGAAATACCTTTTCAAAAGCGTCGAAATCTTCAATAAAATGAATGACATTCAATTTACATCTGTCATTTATCATAATATCGGCTGCACTTACATTAAACTGGGAAAACATGACGAGGCAATGCTTTATCTGAAAAAAGGATTGCAAGATGCCATTGCAGTAAATGATAAAATTACAGTCGCCAATAGTTATGATGCTATAGGCCAGGTTTACCAAAACCGGAAAAATTATCCCAAAGCTTTAGAAAACTATCGGATATCGTGGGAAATAAACCAGGAAATAAATAACAGTATCGGACTGGGCATCAATTACATTTCGATTGGTTACACATATTATAAGCTTGGGAAGATTACTGAAGCCATTCAATATATTCAGAAAGGGCTTGAGATGACAAAATCTAAAGGCGAAAGCGATTCGGTTAAACAAGCCTATATGCATCTGGCGGAAATCTATGAGAGCATCGGAAACTTCAAACTGGCATATCAGAATCATATCTTATACAAACAAACAGCCGATTCGATTTTCACGACTGAAAAAGACAGGAGATTAAGCCAGCTACAGCTCAAATATAACTACAAAAGCATGCAGGATTCCATTCAGTCTGTCCAGGAGAAGAAAGACCTTATTGCAAGAGAACAACATCAGCGCGAATCAATCACGCGGAATTTCATATACCTATCACTTGGCCTTGCCGTGATCTTTCTGATCATACTTATTTTTCAGCGTAATAAAATTGCAAAAATCAGGCGCCAAAAAGCACTGGTCGAAGAACGGAACCGCATCAGCCGCGATTTGCATGATAACCTTGGCGCACAGCTTTCGACCGCAAGAATGTTTGTTAGCAGTCTAAAAAACAACGGCAATCCTTCCGAAATGGTTGATACGACTATCGATTTACTTGACGATTCAATTCATGAACTCAGGAAAATAATGAATAATACAAATTCATCAACTTTAATCGAAAAAGGTTACCTTGCAGCCACTGAAGAACTTGTGAATAAAATCAACCAACTTCATGTCCTGAATTTTACGCTGAGCCATCATAACATGGAAAACCGCCCCAATCAGCACACTGAGCATGAACTTTTCAGGATAACACAGGAAATTGTAAACAATACGCTCAAATATGCTGAAGCCGAAAATGTTTCTTTGGATATTGTACGGCGCGACGGGCAAATTATTCTGATGTATGAAGATGACGGAAAAGGCTATGACATCCATAAAGTTACCAAAGGAAACGGATTGGATAATATTGAAACACGCGTGAAATCGATTAACGGAACAGTCGAATTTGATTCAGCTCCAGGATGCGGAGCCAGAACAATCATTGAAATACCGGAATAATTATGCCTGAAACAAAATTACGGCTGTTAATTGCCGATGACCATCAACTTTTTATCAGCGGCCTTCAGCTTATCCTGAAAGACCAGCTCCATATCGAAATTACCGATTATGCGCTGAACGGAAAAGAAGCTATTGATAAATGCAATAAACAGTATTTTGACGTGGTTTTGATGGACATCAATATGCCGATGATTGACGGAATTGAAGCAACCCGCGAAATAAAAAAACACAATCCAAATATCAGGATTCTTATCGTAAGCATGCTTTCTGACTTTGATACCGTTTCCAAGGCGTTAAAAGCCGGGGCAGATGGATTTTTGATGAAAAATTCGGATGCAACAGAATTCATCAAAGCTTTTCATACCATCGAAAAGGATGAAATATATTTGTCACATCACTTGTCAGAAATGTTTACCAAGGACAGAAGCGGAAAAACCATCGGCCGCAAAGAATACATCCAGTTTACCGAAAACATTGTTACTCCCAGAGAAAAATCCATTCTCAAAATGATTGCCGAAGGACATACCAACAATGCTATTGCCAATACATTGTGCCTCTCAATAAAAACTGTCGATACGCATAGGAACAATATGCTTGCAAAATTAAATCTTCCAAATACTGCTGCGCTGGTACGTTTCGCAATTGACAACAAACTTGTTTAATTCGGTTAGAATTCGCCGCTAAAAAACTAAAGTAAATCCCTTATAAATTAAAAGCATTGTCCTGAAATAATGTGTGTATAGCATTAAATCGGATTATAAATATTAACAAAATTTATAAAAATACCGTATTGGAAAACAATTCCTTTTTTGTTGGGATATTACTGTTGCCCCTTCCCTGAAGGCAAAATACAATTTTTCCGAAAATAAACATTACGGGAAAACCACCTTTTCTAATTTCTGGCACACTTTACCTCAGGACAACACTAAATTAAAAAAGTATTTTTTGCACTTTTTATGCAAAAAAATACAGTTTTTCCTGTATTTCAGGAAGCAACCAAACCCTTTAGTTTTGTTAACGAATCCTTAATTGTAATCTATGGATTCCTAATCCGTTGCTTTACCCTTCCCAAATCTGGTAAAATGGATTAATCAAACAATGTAAAACATTACGATTATGAAAAATTTTACTTTACGTTTTTCTGTTTTAGTTATTCTATTATTGGGATCATTGCAAAGTTTTAGTCAAATAGGAAATGCACTGTACTTTGACGGAAATGATGATTGGGCAGGAACAACCGGACCTGGACAAAGTGGCGAGTTTGTTACCGGTGAGTTTACGGTTGAAGCCTGGGTATTGCCTATGCATGAGAGCAAGGCTATGACTATTATAAGTACACGCCAGCCTAATGATTATGGTTTCGACATAAAACTCCAGTCCGCAAATACCATACGTGTAAATATAGCCATGAGCAATACCTGGATCTCAAACCAGGACTTTACCTACAACTATCAAGTAAGAAAATGGATGCATATTGCCTGTACTGTTGGCTCTAACAACTATCAGGTATATGTCAACGGTGAACTTATCGGATCGGCTCCGCTTACAGGATCTGGTGGAGTTTTTCTGCATTCGAACAATGCCATTAGGATTGGGGCATATGGTACCAATGAGTATTTTCAGGGTGCTATAGATGAATTAAAGATTTATGATGTTCAGCGCTCTCAGGCGCAAGTAAGACTTGACATGATGGCAACCAGTATGCTCGATTGGGGTTACGCCACATCATACTATGCGTTTAACCAAGGTACAGCAGGGGGAAATAACGGAGGTACGACTTCCATCATTGATCAGCAAATGCGTTATCCTTCCTATCTCGTAAATTTTGCCTTAAACGGAAATACCTCAAACTGGATTAGTAGTTATGCAACGGTAGTTCCTGTAGCAACATTAGCAGGAAACAGGGCCGGGACGCAGTTTACCGCAAACTGGAATGCACCGGTAGCAGCGGCAGCAACTGATTATCTACTGGATGTTTCTACAAACCCGAACTTTACTTCATTTGTAAGCGGATACCAAAACCGCGTGGTATCGGGAACTTCTGAAACCATTACCGGTCTTAATGCGAATACAACCTATTATTACAGGGTAAGTGCAAGAAATGCCGCCCAGCATATCAGCATGTCTTCAAATACTATTACTGTAGAAAAACTTAACGCATTGGATTTGGCCGGATTAACAACTGCTGTTTCATCGCCGGCATATTCTCTTCGCAAACTCAGTTCAACGTATAACGGAAATGCAATAACCGTTCGCCGAAGCAGTGACAATGCAACACAAGAGATAGGCTTTACGAATGGAAATCTCAATACTGCTGCACTATTATCCTTTGTTGGTTCAGGAAGCGGTTATGTTACCAAATGGTACGACCAGAGTAATGCGGGATATCATGCGGTACAAACCAACAACAGTTTACAGCCACGTATCGTAAATGCGGGTGTTGTAGAAACGCTTAATAAACGACCATCTATCTATTTTGGAACCGCAGATCTTGCCACTAACAAGGTAAGCATGTTTAACTTGGGAACCACAATGGTGGCAACTGCAAAAGGCACAACAGCAACAGCCGGTTCACTTGTCACAAAAACCGGCTTTGCAAACGGAACCAACGCTCATATTCCGGCGCCATTTGATTTTACAAATTCCAGCAACACCTTTGTAGGAGGAAACGGAACATCATACAGTTCAATATCCCTATCAGGCTCCAACATTGTAAGCGGTGTTCCGGTTTCAGTTTATTCTTTGAATATGACAACTGCCGGTGCGGCGTCATTTTATCGCAACGGTTCATCATCGGCGACAACCATTACAGGAATTGCTTATGGTGATGGAGGAAATTCTTTAATGATAGGAAACCGGATTGATGGCGGTGGATCGGGTAATTTCTATGTTCCGGAAATCATAATGGCAAACGGAAACCTAAGCGAACGAAACTTAGTTGAAAATTCACAAACTGCCTATTACCTGAGCACAAATACCGACCTATCCGGGATAACACTATCATCAGGAACCGTAAACCCAGCATTTACGGCAAGCACGACAGCCTATACGGCAAATGTGACCTATGCAACAACTTCAATAACGGTTACGCCAACATTGTCAAATGAAAACGGTTCGATTCAAGTACGCGTAAACGGAGGCAGCTATGTTTCAGTCAACAATGCCAGTGCTTCTTCCTCATTACCGTTTAACGCTGGAAACAATACCGTAGATATACAGGTTACTGCTCAAAACGGAACAGCAACAAAAACCTATACCATTACTGTAAACAGACAATCCAATAACAATAACCTTACGAACCTTACGACTACCGGTGGAACGCTTACTACGGCTTTTGCATCGGAAACGACTTCGTACAGCACGAGCAAGACCGCGATGGCTTCGGTAACGGTAACGCCTACCCTATCTGATGTAGCGGCTACGATGAACGTAAGAATAAACGGCGGGACTTATAACGCTATAAATAGCGGGAGTGCTTCGTCTTCGTTACCGCTGAACGTAGGTAACAATACCATTGATGTTCGCGGAACCGCTGTGGATGGTTCTCAAAAAACCTATACGATTACTATTACCCGTGTAAATCCGAATGTACTTGACCTCATCGGACTGACTTCTGCAACGCCTGCAACGCCTGCTTATTCGCTCAGAAAACTCAGTAGCAGTTATAACGGCTCGCCAATTCAGGTTAGAAGAAGCAGCGATAATGCTACCTACGACGCATTTTTTACAGCTGAAGGCGACCTCCAGGAACACTCGATGCTAAACTTTGCGGGCGGAGCTACTTTATATGTCACAAAATGGTATGACCAGAGTGGCTTTGGGTATGATGCCGTTCAAACTAATACAAGCTTACAGCCAATCATTGCCGAAGCTGGTGTTGTAAAGAAAATCAATAACCGTCCGGCGATCCAGTTTGGCACCGCAAATCTTGCTACCACAAAACATTATATGTTCGAGGCGGGCGTATCGATGACGGGATTTGCAAAAGGAAACAGCACTACTCCATCGGCCATGATCACTAAAACCGGTACGATCACCGATGCGAACCTTGCGTATCCCGGGCCTTTTGAATTTACAAATAACTCAGGCGAATTTACCGTAGGCAGTGCTGTCACGCTTTCATTCAACACTATTGATATGGATGGGCTTAACCCAAGAGCCGATGTAAGTTCAGCAGTTTCGGGTTCAGTCTATTCATTCACGATTCCTACATCCGGAACGTACACTACTTACCGTAACGGAACCCAAACAGGATCGAATAGCATAACCGCTTATAAAGATTGTGGGAATTCGCTTATGATTGGTAACCGAGCCAGTTTGGGTTCAAGCGGTAATTTAATGATTCCTGAGGTAATTTTGTTCAATTCAGTCCTTACTGCTACTCAGCGCCAAGCGATAGAAACTTCAGAAATTAATTACTTTGCCAATACCAATGCAAATCTTGCATCACTGTTATTGGCTTCAGGCAATCTGGCTTACAGCCCGTCATTTAATGCTAATACAACAACCTATAATTCATCAATGGTTACGAATAGCACAACGTCAATAACAGTTAGCGCTACTTTGGCAAACTCTTTTGCAACCATGCAGGCTCGTGTTAACAACGGAAGCTACACGGCTTTTTCCGGAGGTACATCAGTAAACCTTCAACTGGGAACCAATACTATTGAAATCCTGGTCACTGCCCAGAGCGGAAATACGAAAACCTATACCATTACAGTAATAAGGCCGTCAAATAATAACGATCTCTCTGCATTGACTACAACTGCCGGAACAATTTCATTTGACCCTGCGACAAGTAATTATGAAAATATAACAACTTCCCTGGAAAGCGTTACCGTAACACCTACTGTGGCCGAAAGCAATGCAACAGTCCAGATACGATTAAACAACGGTAGTTATACTTCGTTGGCAAGCGGCTCAACCTCTGCGGAATTGCCTCTGAACCTTGGGCATAATACGGTTACCATTACGGTTACGGCACAGAACGGCTCGGCCAAATCCTATCATTTGTCTGTTTACAGGAAATCTACTAATGCCAATCTAAGCAATTTATCAGTGCAGGCAGGAACGATTTCATTTTCAGCAGAGACATTATCGTATTCGTTAACGGTAGCAGGCAGTATCTCAAGTACTGGGATAACTCCTATTGCGCCGCCAAATGCAGGGTTGTTCTTAAGCTCTAATGGTAGTGCTTATACTCCGATAACCAGCGCTGCATCAGCTAATGTTTCTTTGAATATTGGGAACAATACATTCAATATAAAAGTTATTGCTGAAGATGGGTTAACTGAAAAAGTGTATACCATTGCCATTAAAAGAATTTCGAATATTGCAATACTTTCCGCATTAGAGACATCACCTCCAGGGCTTATCAATTTTGCGCCTGAAACCGAAACATACAGCATAATCGTACCTGTGTCAACCTCAGAGATAAGGATTACGATGCAAACTCCTTATCCTTCTTACCTGATGATTCTTCAAAACGGAGGACTTCCTGTTTATATAGCTTCCACATATGATGTGTCATTAGATCAAGGTTCAAATACAGTTGAAATAAGGGTAGTAGCCGAAGATAATGAGACCGTTAAAGTCTATTTCCTAAACATATACAGGCGTTCAGACAATGCCAATCTTTCAGCATTGACAAGTACCGCGGGAAGCTTTGCATTTGACTCGCAAACCACACTTTATAATCTGGATTCGGTTAGCCACGATACAGAAAGTACGACAGTATTCGCCACAGTTTCTCAGCAAAATACAACGGTTCAGGTGCAAGTTAACAATGGGCCTTTTTCAACGGTATGGGCAAGAAGAAATTCAGATCCTTTGCCATTGGTAGTTGGAAATAATACAATCAATGTACGTGTTACCGCCACTGACGGAACTACGACTAAAACCTACACCCTTAACGTTGTAAGGCGCTCGATTGATGCTGATTTATCAGCGTTGAGCTTCAGCTCAGGTGCTATCAACTTTTCTCCGGCAACTACTTCTTACTCAACTTATATTCCGAATGCGGCTTCCTCAATAACTGTCACACCAACTACATCACAGGCTAATGCAACTGTGGAAGTACGTGTAAACAACGGAACTTATGTTAATGTTTCGAGTGGTTCCGCATCAAGCGCGCTGGCATTAAATGTTGGTAACAATACAATCGATTTAAGGATAACCGCACAAGAAGGCAATACCAAAACATATACGGTTACGGCAATACGCCGTTCAAATGACGATACGCTTTCGGCATTGAGCATCAGTTCCGGAAATATTTCCTTTGCTCCGGCTACAACTACATATTCGACCATTGTTAATCATGCAACGCAAAACATTACCGTAACGCCAACCGGGGCGCATGCAAACGCAACAATTTCTGTAAGCATTAATGGCGGTACATCAGAACCTTTATCAAGCGGTGCAACTTCAGCGGCTTTATCTTTGAATGTTGGAGACAATGTTATTGCGGTTACGGTTACATCACAGGATTCAACAACAAGGACATATACGATAAATGTACGCAGGAGTTCAAACGACGCAACATTATCAAATTTAATGACTTCTCCGGCGGGAATTATATCATTCGCTTCGGGAACAGAAACATATAATACAGATGTTTTAGATGCAACTTCCATTGTCACCATCACACCGAAAGCAAATCACGCGAATGCTTCGATCCAGATTAGCCTTAACGGCGGCGCATTCTCAACATTGGCAGACAACACAACATCGGAAGCTTTGAACCTGAATGCCGGTCTGAATACAATTGCTATAAGAGTGACTGCGGAAGAAACATCGGTAACGAAAACTTATGTTTTAAACATAACACGGCTTTCAAGCGATGCATTACTGACAAACCTTACCACTACCGCCGGAACAATTTCTTTCCTTCCGGCAAATCTTACATATACCGTAACTCCTGTAAGCCATGCAACAGAATCGGTAACGGTCAGGCCGGTTACATCGCATCCTGATGCTACGGTTCAGGTACGCGTTAACGGAGGAAGCCTACAAACAGTTTCCAGTGATTCAGATTCGGCTACTTTGCCATTAATTGTCGGAAACAATACAATTGATATTATAGTGACTTCACAAGACGGAACAGCAACAATAACATACACCATTGAAGCAGTGCGCCTTTCGGGAAATGCCAACCTGAGAGCTTTATCGGCCTTAACTACCGGTAATAGTATTCCTTTTGCACCAGAAACCACTACATTTTCTGTTACTGTTCCAAGCTCTCAATATCACATGATTGTGGATTCTGAAACAGATGATAATAATGCCTTATTACAATCCAGTTTTAATGCCGCGGCTTATTCTTCGTATGAAAATGCAACACGTTCAGACACATTATCCTTAAATACCGGATGGAATAACCTGCGAATTAAAGTAAGAGCACAAGATCCATCAATCGAAAAAACCTATACTTTAAATGTATATCGCATTTCAAGCAACGCCACGTTATCAGCATTGGCAACCTCAGCCGGAAACTTTACGTTTAACCCTGAAACGGAAGACTATTTTCTGGCGGCAGTAAATCATTCTATAACTTCGGTAAACGTTACGCCAACGGCATCTGACATAGTGCAGACAATTGAAATCAGCATTAACAATAGTAGCTTTATTACGCTTTCAAGCGGAAACACTTCAGGGGAATTATCGTTGAATGTTGGAGAAAACACGGTACAAATCCGCGTTACCGCCGAAGACGGAACGGCTAAAACCTATTCCATTTATATCAGAAGGCAATCCAGCGATGCCAGTCTTTCTGCGCTTACCGCAAGCCATGGGACACTTTCTTTTGTTCCGGGGACATTAGACTACACGATTGATGTAACTGCTGCAACGGCTTCGATAATTTTCACGCCAACCGCGGCTTATCCATCGCATGCGGCCATAAGCATACGTGTGAATAACGGAAGTTATGCAACTGTTGCAAGCGGGGCAAATTCGCAGGCATTACCACTTGGGTTCGGAACCAATGTTGTGAATGTATTGGTTACCGCTGAAGACGGCACGCAGCAAACTTATACGATTAATGTAAGGCGTTTTTCAACCAACAATTACCTTTCTTCACTTACGACAACTGCCGGAAATATAGGTTTCTACAATAGTATAACTGATTATTCTGTAAATGTAAATTCTTCTGTCTCGACTGCGACAATAACTCCAACAGCCGAAGATGTTAATGCCTCTATCGAAATCCGTATAAACGATGGGGATTATATGGCAGTAGCAAGCGCTTCAGCCTCTTTGGAACTGGACTTGCAGCCCGGCAATAACTCCATTGATGTAAAGGTGACCGCACAAAACGGAGTTTCCAGGATTTATACGATCAGCATAACCCGATTATCAGGAAATGCCGATCTTTCGAGCCTGAGCACAAGTGCTACAAACTTTGAGTTTTCTCCTGAAACGACAAACTATCCGCTGACAGTTACTGGTTCAACTGCAAATCTGGACATATTCGCTGAAGCCGCCGACGCAAATGCCAAGGTAAATATATACTTCAACGGCGTGAGTTTCGGCAATTATACAAGTTCAAGCATATCTCAGTCTGTTGGATTGAATATGGGAGAAAATTATATTTTGGTTATGGTAGCGTCACAGGATCATATGACGTCGAAAAATTATATATTAAATATTTGGCGTGCTTCGGCAGATGCGGACCTGTCATCCTTAACGACATCAATAACCGGATTTGACCTTAACTTTGATCGTAATACGACTTCGTATTCGACAACGGTAGACCAGAACCAGAACTATTTTACGCTGACAGCTGTAAGATCAAGTAATCTCGCTACTGTTGAATTAAGCGCAAACGACGGCCCTTATTTTGCAAATACAACCAACCCTATCGGGCTTAATGTTGGAAGCAATGTGATCAATATCCGCGTTACCGCTGAGGACGGAAGTATAAAAATATATACGTTCAACATTACCAGAGCCGCAGGAATGACCTTGGATGCTTTAGGTTTGACAGCTTCGACGCCTGCTTCGAATGCATATTCTCTGAGGAAACTTTCAAGCTCCTATTCCGGTTTTGCGGTTCAGGTTAGAAGAAGCAGTGACAACGCAACGCAAGACATCGGCTTTTCCTCGAACGGCGATTTCGATTCGGCTGCATTGCTGGCATTTGCAGGAAACCATACCGCTTATGTTGTGCGTTGGTATGATCAGAGCGGATCAGGTGTTGATGTTTTCCAGGCGAATCAGGCACAGCAACCTGTGATCGCGGAAAATGGCGCTGTAAAGAAATTCAACAATAAGCCTGCCTTGTATTTTAATGATTCCAACCTCGCAACCGACCCGTTGGTGCTTTTCCCTTTTGGCGTTTCAATGGTTGCTACTGTTAGAGGAATAGGTACTGTTCCATCTACACTTGTTGCCAAAACCTATGGGAATTTACCATCACCTTTTGATTACACTAATGACAGCGGTTCCTTTACCATCGGATCACGAAATGGTTATAACAGTATCAACCTTAATCATACGAATCCACCGTCAACAATGCAGGAAAACGTGAAAGGTTCCGTTTATTCATTTACGATTCCATACAATTCCAGTTATACAAATTACCTAAACGGAGCGTATGCAGGTTCTGTATCCCAGGCTCAATATGGCGATTCGGGCGACCCGTTACGCATTGGTGACAGAAATGACTTTAACGGATCGAGCAACATGGAACTGCCCGAAATCGTGCTATTTCCTAAAGTGCTTACAACACCAGAGCGCAATAGTATAGAAAATGCCCAAAGGAATTATTACCAGACGCGATCGGCACAATTGGATGCACTCACGTTTTCGGCAGGTAGCCTTATGACACCTTTTTTTAGTTCAAATTTGAGTTATAACGCAACAATACCTTTTGCCACGGCATCAATTACTATTAAACCGGTTTCGTCTTCAACGATCGAAATCAGCATTAACGGCGGGTCATATTCAACGGTTATAAGCAATACGGATTCACCGCAATTACCAATCAATTATGGAAATAACATAATAAGCATCCGCGTTTCGGGCGATAATCTCGTTACCGTTTATACGGTAAACGCAACCAGAACCGGACTATGTCCTACTTCTTTGAATTTCTATACCCAACAGGATGTAGATAATTTTGGCACTAATTATCCCGAATGTACCACATCGCCTTCTATAGTACGCATCTATGGGAATATAACATCACTCCAGCCATTGCAAAACCTGGCTTCCATGCCCGGTCTTTATATTTGGAATACGTTATTGACAGACCTAAACGGGCTTCAGAATGTTAACAATGCAGGATCGCTGTCAATAATGAACAATGAACTCCTACAGAATGTGGACGCCTTTACAGGGTTAACGGAATTGAGTAATCTTGATTTTGTCAACTGTAACAGCATGACATCATTTGCCGGATTCCAGAATGTTACAAAAATCAATGGGTTAGTCAATCTGAGTGGATTTAATTCGGCTGCCAGCCTTAACGGATTTCAAAGCTTAAAGACAATAAACGGGGAACTTACGATCAGGAATTTCCCACTATTGACAAGCCTCGATGGAATTGAAAACCTTGAACCTGAAGGCATCACATCTTTAAACATTTATTACAACAGTGAACTTGCGCACGCCAATGTAAAAAGCGTCTGTAAATTTATTGGTTCGGGTGGCAATGCCCAGGTTTACAATAATAAATATCCCGGAGCTGCAAATTCACCTGCCGAGATTGAAGCCGATTGCGGTAATACGGTAAATAACATGAACCTTAGTGGTTTAACGGTATCTGTTGGAACGCTATCGCCGGTTTTCAATAAAAACATTACGGGCTACACGGTTCCAAATGTTTCGTTTGAAACGAATTCAACTACGGTAACACCAACAACCGAATATTCAAACGCAACTGTAAAAGTACGCGTCAACGGCGGGA
>CAZSDN010000031.1:0-9196 GCA_964605595.1 uncultured Flavobacterium sp.
GCTCCCAAAGCAGGCGCGATAACCGGGCTACGCTACACCCCGAAAGCGTCGGCAAATATAAAACTATTTTTTGCTTCACCAAAACTATTTTTTTGAAATAAGAAATAAATAATAATCCCATTCAAAATTAAATTATTCCTACTTTTGTGGCGAATAATCACAACCACGACATATGCTTATTATTGGAATCGCCGGCGGAACCGGAAGCGGGAAAACAACAGTAGTTCACCAGATCATGAACGAATTGCCTCAGGCCGAAGTTGGCATTATTTCGCAGGATTCCTATTACAAGGAAAACAATAATTTATCTTATGACGAGCGTGCGCTGATCAATTTTGACCATCCGCGCGCCATCGATTTTGAACTTCTGGTTAAACATCTCAAGGATTTAAAAGCTGGAAAGACAATAGACCAGCCGGTTTATTCATTCGTAACGCACAACCGCACCGACGACACTATTTCAACGCATCCGCGAAAAGTGATGATCGTTGAAGGAATCCTGATCCTTGCAAACGCCGAACTCCGCGATATGTTCGATATCAGGATTTATGTACACGCCGATTCAGACGAGCGGCTCATCCGAAGGTTAAAACGCGACATCGCCGAGCGCGGCCGTGACATGGAAGAAGTACTAAACCGCTATCAAACCACGCTAAAACCAATGCACGAGCAGTTTATCGAACCTACAAAAGCATTCGCCGACATCATTATCCCGAACGACAAATACAACACCGTCGCCATCGATGTGGTCCGCGCCGTAATTAATCAGCGTATTCTCTAAATATTTTACTATTTTTATCCGATAATTTTTAGGAGCATTTTCCTGCTGTCCGCTACAATCTTTATTGCCAATGCCATTTCGAAACAAACGATAAATTTCGGGCAATAAAGGATTTCCGCTTCCATCAGGGCTAGGCATTATACAAACATGAAAAATCCGTTAAAAAACGCAACCGAAAACAAACCGTGGCTCAGGTTCCTGACCAACAGGTATTTTCTTATCATTGTGCTTTTTGCGGTTTGGATGCTGTTCTTCGATAATTATTCATGGCTCGACCATCGCCTGCTCGACAAAGATATCAATGAACTTGAGAACAATAAAAATTATTATCAGGACGAAATCAAAAAAGACAAGCGCAACATCCGCACCCTAAAAAACCCTGACCAGATCGAAAAATATGCGCGCGAAAAATACTATATGAAACGCGACAGCGAAGATATTTATATCATCGAATATGAAGGCGATACGTTAAAAAAGGAATTTTAATCTTTAGTGTCTTCATGCGCTTTAAAAGTAACCTGCCTTAAAATCGTTTTACCCATCGGCAAAAGTTTTACGGTCTCGGCAAGATTGGTTTTCGGGTTGACTAATGTAATTCCGAATTCAAGTTTCCCAAGGTTTTTAATCTGATAAGGTTTCCTGAATTTATAAACTGTAAAATCTTTCGGGCTGTATTCCAAATCGGCAAAACCGGGAATTGGGCTTTTTTTGCTTCCAGACACAACCGATTCGATTGGATGTGCCAAAACAAGGCTTCCGTAGGTAAAAAAATATTCGCCATTCAAATCCGTCTTAGTTGCAACTTCAGGCAGGAACTCAAGCGATATTTTTGTTTTTCCGTTCCATTTTTTTGAAATAACGATAAAGCCGTTTTCTTCTTTATACCCAACATTCAGCTTGAATTTCTGAACCCATTCCGGTTTGCGTATTTTCAAATCAAAAAAAGCATTTTTTGCTTCCACCTCAAAAATAATGGTGTTCGCATACGGATATTCGGTTTTTTCAGAAATCTTCACAATTTTTCCGTTGATTTCGGTTTTTAGTTCCGACGGTCCAAGCAATGAAGCAACTATTGCATTCTTTTCCTTTAGCCACATATACTGAACATAATACGGAGCAATTCTTCCCGCATTCGGAACGCAGCAAACCGCGGCTTCACGGTGAACCGGCGAATACCGGTAACGCGTTTGGTTTTTATCTGACTCATCGCCATTAAGGCCGCCAGTCATTGCATATGAATTATCACTTTTGAGATAAGCGATACAGCTTTCCTCAGGATGCCTTGCTCCCTGGGCGGCATTAAAAAATAAGGTTTCAATTTTATCTCCATAATCCGTTGCCCCGGATTTTGCGAACAAACTCGCATAGCTGTGCAGCAGTTCCTGAAGCGAGCAGTATTCATAACCGCGGTTTGTCGCATCGGCTTTTCGGCCGCCGATCCATTCGTCGCCAACCGGCCCGCCTGAGGCTGTAGTTGTTTGCTTGATTTTATCTTCGAAATTTTTTAATGCCTTTGCCAATTCAGGATTTCCGGATGCATAATAAGCTGCCGCAAGCGAGCGCAAATGCTCATAAGTGTGAACGCCGTGCCCCTGAAGCGGAAGCGTATTTTGCATCAGTTTCGAAAATTGTGCGTCTTCATTCAAAACCTGCTCAGAAAAATCCTGATACAGGAATAATGCATAATCAAGATAATGCGTTTTTTTCGTAAGATAAAATAACTGCTCAAGGACATCCGTAAATGTCAACCCATGCGAAAGGCCGCCCACATTGGGATTTTTTGAATAAAATGGATTTGAATTTCCAACAGGATAATTGTCAATCGTATTTTGTACCGCTTTTTCTATTGCGTTTAAAACCTCCGCGTCTTTTGAATGTTCATACCATGCAAGCAAGCCGCGCAAAAGTGTTGCTTTTGCCCAAAGCTCTCCGTTTTCGTTATCAAAATTGTAGCGAAGTTCCGGGCTGTAAATCCCGAGGTAACCGTCTTTATCCTGTGTTTTGAGGATTTTATTTATGTAATCCTGAACCCGTTTCATCAGCGTTTCATCAGCGTTTAAAATTGCGCTCCGAATATATCCGTCCCACCAATTGCTTTGTGTTTCGCTGTTCCACCAATACAGCTGAACCTGCCAGTCACCGCCTTCACCAAGCGCCCCGAGCTCTTTTGCTTTTGAATTTTTCCGTAAACGGTCTTTGTTATAAATATCATCTTTCACGATCAGATCGGATGCGAGGCTGTCTAAATTCCCGGTGAATCCGTCAAGGTTTTCCTGGATTTGGTTTTTAATCCAGCCTGTTGGCTTTACATCGCTAAACGGAATTATCTTGAATTTTTCCTCAATCGGATTGCTCTTTTGAAATGGGCTTTGCGCGAATGTAAGTCCGCACGAGGTTAATAATATTAAAGCAGCTTTTTTCATAATTTAAGATTCATTATGGCGTTCTTCCCACATTTCGGCCATTTCTTCAAGGGTTTTATTTTTGGTTTCGGGAACCCATTTCAATACAAATAAGAACGCAAAAAGACAAAGTACCGCAAAAAGAATGAATGGGAATGCTCCATGGAAATTAGCGTTCAGCCATTCATTTTCAGTCATCATCGGAAATGTTTGCGAAACGGCAAAATTGGCTACCCATTGTATAAAAACTGCAATGGCCAACGCGAGGCTTCGGACTTTATTCGGGAAAATTTCGGATAATAAAACCCATACAATTGGCCCCCATGAAATAGAAAACGACGCCATGAACAATAACAAAAACGGAAGCAGCCACGCATTTACCATTTGGAAATATACCGAATATCCGACTACTGCAAGCGAAATAAACATTCCGAAAGACCCGATATACAATAGCGGCTTCCTTCCCAGCCTGTCTACCAGAAAGATCGAAATTACTGTAAAGATAAGATTAACTACGCCAAGCATGCTGGTTTCGAGGAGTGAAGCGTTTGCATCGCTTCCAAAGCTTTTGAAAATTTCGGGTGCATAATACAAAATGGCATTAATACCGGTTATTTGCTGGAAAACGGATAATCCGATGCCGATGAACAAAGCAAGGCGAAATGCGGGATGCAAAAGAATTTTCCATTGATTTTCGGTTTTTTGCCCGATGGATTCCTTTATTTCCATGAAAATGGAATATGCTTTTTCTGCCGGGTTAAATTTCTCCAATACTTTCAATGACTTTACATCTTCACCTTTCATTGCGAGCCAACGCGGGCTTTCGGGGATAAAAAATATCAGGATCATGTATAAAACTGACGGAATCAATTCTGAGCCAAACATCCATCGCCAGCCTTCATTGAGGTTCCATTCTTCGTCGCCTTGCAATGCAATGAAGTAATTTACGAAATAAACAACAACGATTCCGATTACAATGGCAAGCTGGTTAAACGCAACCAATTCGCCACGTTTTTCTGCCGGGGCAATCTCGGCTATATACATTGGGACGATCATTGACGCAAGCCCGACACCAATTCCGCCTATAATCCTGTAAATGATAAATTCTGTAAACGTTTCGGGCAGCGCAGTCCCGAATGAACAAATCAGGAAAAATAGGGCTGATAATAGCATCGCTTTTTTTCTTCCGAGTTTTGTACTTATCACATCTGAAAAAAAAGCACCAATCAGGCATCCGACCAAAGCGCTTGAGATTGCCCAGCCTGTTTCAATTGGCGTCAGGTTAAAATAAGAAACCAAATTCCCTATCGCGCCTGAGATTACCGCCGTATCATATCCGAACAGTAAACCGCCCAAAGCGGCGCTGAGTGCAATAAAATGGATATTGCTTTTTTTTAATTGCTGCATAAATTTATTTTTGTTTTGAGAAGATCTTTAATTTCTTTATTTGTTTCCCATTGATTCGCCAAAGGCTGCTGTGAAAAAGGCAATGCGGGCATATAGGGAACCGGGCCAAATTCAGGAGTAATCGTAAAAAACTGCTTGTATTTGGATTGATGGTTTATAACTTGTTGCCACCAATTCACAAAAATACTGATATGATTTTGCCATTCAGGCGCGAAAGGATCGTTCACTTGCGGGCCTTGTTCAAAGCCAATCCTTGCATGGATGTGGTGTACAAAAGGAAATATTTTTTCGATTATTTCCTGCTGATCCTGAAGCATGCTTTCTGAAACAGTGCACCAATGTGAAAAATCGGCTGTGAATTTCATCCCGGGAAATTTTTCCAGATAAGGAAGCAATGACATTGAATGAAATGTAAACCTTCCGCGGTGGATTTCATGCAGGATCGGTATTCCCGTTTTTTCGGAAACCGTTTCCGCTTTTTCTATTATACGGCAGTTTTCATCAAAGGAATAATAATCTTTTCCTGTATGCGCATTGATAAAGTTTGGCTGAAACCCTGAAATATGTTCGAGTTTCTGAACCATACGAAGAGAATAATCTTCGGGAGTTTCCTTTTTTTGATCCAAAACCTGTTGCGCTACAAATTTAAATCCGGCATTGTGCAAAGAGCGTATTTTATCAATGCCGCTCATAAATTCGGCTATAAAAACATCACTTTCGGGAAGATTGATTTCAACGCCATCATATCCGTCAAGCAACACTTTTTCGAGAAAGCAGCCTGCTGATTTTTTTTCGCTTCCCCAATGCGGGCACAAATATTTTACTTCCATTTAATGTGATTCGTATAAAACCGGATTCAGCGGCGTATTGATAATCTCTCCCGGTTTTGCACCCGGACACCATGTATTCCAGTCGTTGATCTGATTGGCGTTTTCAGGTTCTTTGAGCTTCATGTCTTTATCCATATAAATAATGGTCATGACTTTTCGCATTTCATCGGTCGAATTCGCTCCTGCACGATGAAAAATCCAACCCGAATGAAAACTGATTTCGCCGGCATCAAACGGTTCAATCACGTGCTTAAAATCAGTTACGCGCAGTTTTTGGTTTATGAGTTTTTCACTTTCATCGCCAATTGCCAGTTCGCGGCCTTCAACTATTATATGGCTTCCGGCGCTGAACTCCAACGACCCCATTTCCAATGTTACTTCCTGGAGCGGAATCCAGGCAGTTACCGTTTTATCGGTTTCCAAAGGCCAGTAATATTGATCGGCATGCCAGGGCGTGATCCCGCCGCCGCCTTCTTTAAAAAGTGCCTGGTCGTGGTACATCCTCGAACCGCTTGCCTGCATTAAATCGGCAGCGATTTTTGCAAGCCTTTTACTAAAAATGAGGACTTTGACGGTTTCGTTTTCACGCCATAGATTAAACAATTGCAAAAATGCTTTGCCGTATGTATCACGTTCTTCCAATGGGTTTGGATTCGCGTTCATTATGGCAACCTGCTTTGTTATTTCAGCATTAAAGAACTCCAGCGTTTCCTGATTCAGCACTTGTTTTAGTTTTATGAAGCGGTTTTTCTGATAAAAATCAATTTGCTCCTTAGTTAACTCATAAGGCTGATCTAAAAATTCCTGAACCGGTTTTGGTGTTGTATTCATCGTAAAGCTTTTTTACAAATATAAATCCAATGGTTTTTGAAAGCAGACACAAAACATCAAATATGTAACACAATATTGACTATTTTTACATTTTTATAAAGCATAATCAACAATATCATATAATGAAAGCTGTTTTTGAAAATGTAGAAAGCATAAAAGGAAATGATTCATTTGTTGCTTATTCATTTACAGTTCCGTTTTTTAAATTCAAATGGCATTACCATCCTGAATATGAACTCACACTCATTACTAAAGGAAACGGAAAGCGCATTGTTGGCGACAGCCATGAGAATTTCATAAAAGGCGATTTGGTTTTAACCGGCGCCGGCCTGCCTCATACATGGGCTTCTGAACCTTTCAAATCTTCAGCAAGCGCAGTTGTGATCCAGTTTTCAGAAGAATTCATACAAAACTTTACCCGTTATCCTGAAGGAAATTCTATCCGTGAATTGCTTTCCAATTCGGCAACCGGACTTTTCTTCAATTGTAAAAGTAATTCCCCATTAATAAAACTAATTGAGGAATTACCACAAAAAAACAAAATTTTCAGAATTACCTCTTTATTAGAAATCCTTCATCAATTAGCTTCCGAGGAAAGCATCCCGCTTTCATCAAATTTATACTCGGCGGCCCGCAGCCAGCAAAATGAAAACCGGATAAACAAAGTTTGTAGTTTTATACAGGATCATTCTTCTGAAAGCCTTTCAGTTGGGCAGGCTGCAGAAATGATCCATCTTTCAAAAAGCGCTTTTTGCAAATTCTTTAAAAGGGTAATGAAAACCAGTTTTTCAGATTATGTCAATGAAATCCGTATTGCCAATGCGTGTTATTTACTGGTCGAAAGCGATAAAACAATCCGGGAAATTGCGCTTGAAACGGGTTTTGAAAGCCTGACGTATTTTAATCGGGTATTTCTTAAGAAGAAAAATAAAACGCCAGGTTCGTTTAGGAAATCCTTAAATAATTAAACGAACTTTTCAATCAAAATAATAGCCAAATGAACTTTTTTGAGTAATTTCGAGCCATTCATAAAAGATGATTTTACAATAGAGAAATTAACTTCAGAAAAGTAAGATCAAATCAAAACAACAATTGTGACTAAAGACAACCTGCACTTATTCAGTGAATTTGAACCCGTTTCCTCAAAGCAATGGAAGCAACAAATCCAGTTTGAGCTCAAGGGCGCAGATTATAATGAAACACTCATTTGGCACAGCCCGGAAGACATAAAAGTCAAACCATTTTATCATATTGATGAATTTATCCCGGGAATTCCTTCTGCAAAAACGGGCGGCTTCAGCATTTGCCAGGATATTTTTGTGCATGATCTTGAAAAATCAATAAATCGGGCTTTGGATTCTATTAAACGTGGTGCTGAAAGTATCCGTTTTACAATAGAAAATGAGTCGGCCGACATTGTAAAATTATTAGAAAGCCTGCCATTAAACAAGATCCGGATATATCTTAACCTAAAGTTCCTTTCGACTGAATTTGCACACAAGGTTGAAAACTTTATAAAAGATAAAAATGCCACTATTTTTCTGCACATTGATCCGATTGGTAATTTAGCGCGCGAAGGAAATTGGTATCAATCAAATGAAAAGAAAGACAATTTCGGGATTCTGAACCAGATATCCGAACAGGCAAAAAGCCTTTCAGCTATTAGTATTGACGGAACTTTATATCAAAATTCGGGCGCTAATATCGTGCAGCAAATTGCCTACATTCTGGCTCATGCAAATGAATATTTTAACCGGATTCCGAATATCAGCAAACCCGTTTTATTTGAAATTTCAGTCGGGACAAATTATTTTTTTGAAATTGCAAAATTGCGTGCATTACGCCAACTCTTTCATCTGATTGCAGATGAATACGGGATTTCAGAGTGCCATTTGCTTGTCACGCCTACGAAACGCAACAAAACACTTTATGATTACAATGTAAACATGCTTCGCACAACGACTGAATGCATGTCGGCAATTCTTGGTGGCGCCGATGCGGTCATGAATTTGCCTTATGACGCATTATACCACAAAGACAATGAGTTTGGAAGGCGTATTTCACGAAATCAACTTCTTATTTTAAAAAATGAAAGTTATTTTGGAAAAGTGAGCAATCCTGCTGACGGAAGTTATTATATTGAAAGCCTTACCCGGCAATTGTGTGAAAAATCGCTGGCATTATTTAAAGAGATCGAAGCAAACGGCGGATTCTTAAAGTTGCTTGGCGACGGTACCATAAAACGTAAAATCGCTGAAAGTGCTGAAAAGGAACAGGAAATGTTTGATTCTGGAAAGGAAATCCTGCTTGGAACGAACAAATATCCAAATGCAAACGACAGAATGAAAAACGAACTTGAATTGTTTCCTTTTGTAAAAACAAAACCACGTAAAACTTTAATTGTCCCAATAATTGAAAAACGCCTTGCCGAAAAAGCAGAGCAGGAACGCCTCGAAAACGAAAAATAAACCCATGAAAAACCTACTTTATGCCTTTGCCTTATTTCTTTCACTATCCGTATTTTCACAGCAAAAAATATTAGAAATTACCAATAAGGAATCAGGAAAAACCAAAATATTTGAAGAAAATGACCGTGTAAAAATAAGAACCATGGATGGGAAAAAGCATGTCGGGGAATTACACTTTAACGGTAACGAAACTGTAACGATTGGAAGCGAATCCTATCAGATCGATAGTATAATGAGCATTAAAAAGCAGCCAAAAGTTTTAGGAACGGTAAAAACCATATTCTTAATAACCGGCCTTGCGGTTGTTGGCACTTCGCTGGCAGTAGCTTCGGGAGGCGGAAACGCAGCTTTTTTACTGTTTATGGCCGGCTCCGGAATTTGTATCGGCGCGGGCATACTCGAAGCTGTCAACACGAATAATTCATCGCATAAATGGAACTATAAAATTATTGATAAATAATGCGCAAGAACCTTCAG
>CAZSDN010000031.1:9206-27557 GCA_964605595.1 uncultured Flavobacterium sp.
CAGCATCTTACATTAGGAAAACCGGAAAACCAGGAGAAAGCTCAAGAAGCAGCTATTTCTGAAGACTTTCTTACCGCTGAAAATATCCGGCTGAAATCTGTTTATTCTGAAAAAGACACCGCAGATTTGGAACATTTAGGATTTGGCGCCGGTTTTTCGCCAAATTTACGCGGCCCGTATGCAACTATGTACGTTCGCCGGCCATGGACAATCCGTCAATATGCGGGATTCTCGACAGCAAGTGAAAGTAATGCTTTTTACAGGCGAAATCTTGCAGCCGGGCAAAAAGGGCTTTCAGTTGCATTCGATCTTGCAACGCACCGCGGGTATGATTCAGATCATGAGCGCGTGGTTGGAGACGTTGGAAAAGCCGGGGTTGCGATTGATTCTGTCGAAGACATGAAAATACTTTTCGACCAGATTCCGCTAAATGAAATGTCGGTTTCCATGACGATGAACGGCGCCGTTTTGCCTATTATGGCATTTTATATCGTCGCTGCGGAAGAGCAAGGTGTAAAACCTGAACTGCTTTCCGGAACAATTCAAAACGATATTTTGAAAGAATTCATGGTTCGGAATACTTATATATATCCGCCCTCGCCTTCAATGAAAATCATCGCCGATATTTTTGAGTTTACAAGTAAGAAAATGCCTAAATTCAATTCGATATCCATCTCCGGATACCATATGCAGGAAGCCGGAGCCACTGCCGATATTGAGTTGGCATATACACTCGCTGACGGATTGGAATATATCCGGACCGGGTTGGCAACAGGCATGAAAATCGATGAATTTGCCCCGCGCCTTTCATTTTTCTGGGCAATAGGAATGAATCATTTTATGGAAATCGCAAAAATGCGTGCCGGAAGGATGATCTGGGCAAAACTCTTAAAACGGTTTTCTCCTAAAGATGAGAAATCATTAGCATTAAGAACACATTGCCAAACATCAGGATGGAGTTTAACCGAGCAGGATCCTTTTAATAATGTGGCACGAACCTGTATTGAAGCCGCAGCAGCCGCATTTGGAGGAACACAATCGTTGCATACAAATGCGCTGGACGAAGCCATTGCACTACCAACAGATTTTTCAGCAAGAATTGCCAGAAACACACAGATTTTCTTACAGGAAGAAACTAAAATTACTAAAACAGTAGATCCGTGGGCCGGAAGTTATTATGTTGAAAAACTGACGGCTGAAATTGCTGAAAAAGCCTGGGTTTTAATTGAAGAAGTTGAAGAACTTGGCGGAATGACAAAAGCCATTGAAGCCGGAATTCCTAAACTTCGCATTGAAGAAGCGGCGGCAAGAAAACAAGCCCGCATCGACAGCAGCCAGGACATAATTGTAGGCGTAAACGAATACCGTCTTGAAAAAGAAGATCCGCTTCATATTCTTGATGTCGATAACCAGTTGGTGCGAAAACAGCAAATCGAACAGCTCGAACAAATAAAAGCATCACGCGATACAGAAAAAGTAAATTACATTCTTCACAAACTTACCGAAGCTGCAAAAACCGGCAACGGCAATTTGCTGGAAATAGCTGTCGAAGCCGCACGCTACAGGGCGACTTTAGGAGAAATCAGCGATGCGCTTGAAATAGTTTTCGGAAGATATAAAGCACAAATTAAATCATTTAGCGGCGTGTACAGTAAAGAAATTAAAAATGATGAAAGTTTTGCAAAAGCTAAAGAACTAGCCGATAAATTTGCAAAACAAGAAGGCCGAAGACCCAGGATCATGATTGCCAAAATGGGGCAGGACGGACATGACCGCGGCGCAAAAGTAGTCGCGACCGGTTATGCCGATGTTGGGTTTGATGTGGATATAGGGCCACTTTTTCAAACACCGGCCGAAGCTGCAAAACAAGCAGTTGAAAACGACGTCCACATCCTTGGCGTTTCGTCTTTAGCTGCCGGGCACAAAACATTGGTTCCACAGGTCATTGAAGAACTTAAAAAATACGGACGGGATGATATTATGGTCATTGTTGGCGGTGTAATTCCTGCGCAGGACTATCAGTTTTTATTTGACTCCGGAGCCGTTGCCGTATTTGGGCCCGGAACAAAAATCAGTGAAGCGGCTATAAAAATCCTTGAAGTTTTGATTCAGGAATGATATATTTGCAAACCAGTTCGGGATGTAGCGCAGCCTGGTAGCGTACTAGCATGGGGTGCTAGGGGTCGTGGGTTCGAATCCCGCCATCCCGACATAAAAAAACCACCTTCTCAGGTGGTTTTTTATTAGAAGTTTACTGTACTTAAAACCTGCAACGTATGGTTCTGACCATAATTATACTGAATAATTTTATTCGGCCCGACAGCAATCAAATGGCTGTCTAACGGAATTACATCGGTAACTAAATCATTATAAGAGTTTTCCAAAACCAGACCGTTTATATTTGAAGCATTATAAATTTTAATTCCTTCATTACAGCATACAAATAATTCATTATTCCTTATTCCCAAACCTTTTGGCTGGGTAAGAAAAGTTGTGGAAAGCAGTGTGGGATTTGAAATATCAGTAATATCAATTACATTTATCTGATCTTCTATGGCTCCGCATGAAGTTCCGCCACGAACTGTTATATATGCCAGATTTCCTGAAACTACAACAGGATCACAAGCTGTGGCATGTGAGAAACCGGAAACAAAAAACGGATTGAATTCATCAGACGCATTAACAATATACATTCCGTTTGTAGCTCCAATAAAAAGAAAATCCCCTTGGCGAAACAAAGTTTCAAATTGGCCGCCATTAATCCAGATATCCATATAAACCGATTTGTCAAATACCGTATGGACCGGATCGGCAATATTAAAAACGTTCAATTTATAGCTATCAGTAGTATAAAGCGCGTTTTTATTGATTTGGAATTTAGCATAAGAGCCGCCCTGACCAACAATCCCTCCGCTAAAGTTATCATTAGCCAACGCATCGCCTACAGAGAATACGTTCTCCATATGTTGGCGTCCCGGAACCTTTTTTACAACTTTCTTATAACCAACCACAACGTGATCCGTTCCAATATCTACTCCGTTTGTATCATAATAAACTACATCTTCAGGAAAAACCGGCATGAATTCGATGGTATTTTCAACCGTTTTCATTAAGGTAATATTATTGATGTCAGAAATGTCAAAAATGAGTAAATCGACAAAATTATCAGCAAAGAGATAATTTCCTTTTACGGCAATATCATGCACACCTTCAAGACTGATAAATGCGATATTTAAAGGCGCGGCCGGATTTGAATTGTCAAAAATGTGAACACCTGATTCTTTTGCGATGTAAAAAAGGTGTTTTGCCGTGACATAGACTTTTCCGTCGGAAGCGGTTTGCTTTGCTGAAGTTACTTTTACTTCACTTCTGATTTTAGCAAGCGATTTGGTAATTGGAACAGCAAAAACAGCTGTTTCAGAATTGTCATCCTGGTTGCAGGAGACAAAAAGGCATAGAACGCCTAGCATAATGGGTAACATTTTTTTCATAGCGTTTGTTTTTTTATAAATCAAATTTATAAAATTTTTCATACCACTATAAAAATCAAGCAATTATATTTAATTATTATTTGGAAGCTCGACATAGAAAACCGTGCCTTTTCCCAATTCACTTTCAACCCAGATGCGGCCATTGTTCATTTCGACCATATCACGGCACAAGATCAACCCGATATGGTGGCCTGTTTCGCCCGAAGTTCCTACACTGACGGTTTGCTCAAGGTTAAAAAGATTTTCAAGATCTTTTTTCGAAATTCCCGGGCCCGTATCTTTAATCGTGAAAATTACTTTATCTCCCGAATTTTCCGCATCTAAAACAATTGAATCTGATTCGTTACAGAATTTTACGCTGTTTGAAATCAGGTTCCGAAGCACTACATTCATCATATTTGGATCGGCAAATGCGGTAACGGCCTGCCCTATTTTGTTTTCAGCCGAAAGGTTTTTTAGTTCAATTTGTGTTTCCATCAGCCGGATGTTTTCGTCAACCATTTCTTTGATATTCAAAACCGACGGTTTCACAACCATTCCTTCCAATTGGCTTTTCGACCAGTTTAGCAGATTATCAAGGAAAACCGTGGTCATGTATATGGTTTCCTCGAGCGTAATAAGCATTTCGTTCATTTCTGCCTCGCCCAATTGCCCTTTTCTATAAAGGCTGAAAAGCATTTGCAGTGTTGCGAGCGGGCTTCGCAGATCGTGCGATACGATGGAAAAGAATTTATTTTTGATCGTATTGAGCCTTTCAAGTTCTTCATTCTGGTCGGCAATAATTTGCATTTGCATCCTGAGCTCTTCATTCAAAGATTTAAGTTCCTCGTTGATCGCATCAATTTCCTGTTTTTGTTTTTTCAGTTGTAGATTCGTTGATTGCTTTTCAAGGTTTCTTCTGTAAAGCAAATCCGAAAGGAAAATTACCATTACCAATAAAAACGAAATTATGAAGATCGTTTTAAGGTAATTTGAACTTTTAGCCGTAATCAGATCATTGTCTTTAATGAGGTTTTCATTTTCTGATTGTACGCGTTCAAATTCGGCAATCTTGATATCACTGAGTTCTTTTTGCGATTTCATACTGTCGAGCACTACGAGATAATGGCTCTGATAATCAAACGCTTTATGGATATTATTGGCTTTTTTTGCAATTTTTGTCAATCGTTCATATGCAGCGGTTTTCACAACCAGCGAATGCATAATTTTTCCTTTTTCCAATGCTTCCAGCGCAAGAGATTCGGCTTTCCTGAAATCACCTTTCGCAAGATAGGTTTCAGACATTGTCAGCAAAACAGCCGTTTCCTGATACATATCTTTTATTTCACGATTAATTCTCACAGCGGTTTCAAGCAGAGGTAATGCTTCGTCATATTTTTTCTCTTCGTTGGCAATTATCCCTAAACCCCATTTAGCGAGCGCAATCCCGTTTAGTTCGCCTCTTTTTTCGCGAATGGCAAGACTTTTCGAATAAAACTCTTTTGCTTTTGCCATATTTCCAAGCAACCTTTGGGTATTTCCGAGAGAGAACATCGCGCCTGCCATTCCAAACTCATCTTTCTCTTCAAGATAGGTTCTATAGGAAGCCATAAAATATTTATCCGCAAGCTTGTATTCGGCCATATCAAAATAAATTGACCCGATATTTATGTAACACTGGTTAATCCCTCTTGTGAATTTCAGCCTTTTGTATATCTCTAATCCTTCGCGGTATTTCTCTACCGCGCGCTTCTTGTCATCAAGCCTTGCAAAAGTAAAACCAAAACTCACGAGGCTCCGGGCGATTCCTTTTTCATAACCGCTTTTCACAGCTTTATCGTAGCCTTTTGAAAAATAAAACAAGGCGCTATCCAGTTTACTTTGAATTCCGAATGAGATCCCCATATCGATATACCCATTCGCAACAGTAGAATCTATGCCCATTTTTTCAGCTAATTCCTTGTATTGCTTAGCTACATGGAATTTCTTTTTCGGGTTGACACTTGAATAGATAACTGACAATTCCTGTAGCAATTCAAGCTTTTGAGTATTAGATTTAGCTTTTTTGAGCTTTTGCTCAAGACTGTCAACAGTAACATTTTGTGCAGCAGCAATAGAAAAAAAACAGAGCATGAAAATCTGCAGAAAAACATGCTTCTGTGAGGAAAGTCCAATTTGCATTATTGATTCTAGTTTTAGTAAGGAAAAATACTTATTTTTTCATATTACAGGACAAGTAACTTCATTTTTTTTCAACATTTAGTATCCGAACACATTTTTTGCTCCTAATGCTGTTGCCTGTAACGTTTGATTTTCGTTATCTTTAGCAAAAATCGAAACACATGACAGACATAAAAGCAAAAATGCTTCGTGATGACGCACTCAAAGGAAAAACAATAGTTGTTACCGGCGGCGGTAGCGGACTTGGGAAAGCAATGACAAAATATTTTCTTGAACTCGGCGCAAATGTCGCAATTACTTCGCGGGATCTTGAAAAACTCAAAACTACAGCTTCTGAACTTGAAGCAGACACAGGTGGAAAATGTCTGCCTTTGCAATGCGATGTCCGTCATTATGATCAGGTTGAAGCAATGCTTGCAGAAGCTTTAAAAGTTTTTGGACAAGTTGATGTTTTGTTGAACAATGCTGCAGGAAATTTTATTTCTCCGACCGAAAGGTTGTCGGCAAATGCATTTGATACTGTAATTGATATTGTATTGAAAGGCTCAAAAAATTGTACGCTCGCATTCGGGAAACACTGGATCGACACCAAACAAGAAAACACTTCCATATTGAATATAGTAACAACGTATGCCTGGACAGGATCGGCGTATGTCGTGCCGAGTGCGACGGCTAAAGCCGGAGTTTTAGCAATGACACGAAGTTTAGCCGTTGAATGGGCAAAATACGGGATCCGCTCAAACGCAATCGCGCCCGGGCCATTTCCTACAAAAGGTGCTTGGGACAGGTTGCTTCCCGGAGATTTGGCGGAAAAGTTCGATATGGCAAAAAAAGTTCCGCTGAAACGTGTGGGCGACCATCAGGAACTAGCAAATCTTGCGGCATATCTGGTTTCGGATTTTTCTTCATATGTGAATGGCGAAGTCATTACTATTGATGGCGGCGAATGGCTTAAAGGCGCGGGGCAGTTTAATTTGCTCGAAGCGATTCCTGAAGAAATGTGGGATATGCTTGAGATGATGATTAAGGCGAAAAAGAATAAATGATAAATGATAAATGTCGAATGACAAACGACGAATGACGAACGACGAATGACGAATGACGAACGATGTGACCGTTTGACATTCGTCGTTTGTCGTTTGACACTCTTCCCTACTTTTCTTCTTTTGTTAACAAATTAGGCTTGAAAAACCCATAAATAATTGTATTTTTACACCTCAAAATTTGAAAAAATAAATGGGTAAAATCATTGCAATTGCCAACCAGAAAGGCGGTGTTGGAAAAACGACCACTTCTGTAAATTTAGCCGCTTCATTGGGTGTCCTGGAAAAGAAAGTATTATTGATTGATGCCGATCCGCAGGCGAACGCAAGCTCAGGTCTTGGAATTGATGTTGAAAGCGTAGAAATTGGAACGTATCAAATTCTCGAACACAGCAATACGCCTGACGAAGCAACGATTAAGTGTTCGGCTCCTAACGTAGATGTAATTCCGGCGCATATTGACCTTGTTGCGATTGAAATCGAATTGGTCGATAAGGAAAATCGTGAATACATGCTGAAGCAAGCATTGGAAAGCGTTAAGGATAAATACGACTATATTTTAATTGATTGCGCGCCATCGCTGGGATTATTGACATTAAATGCTTTAACGGCTGCAGATTCTGTCGTGATTCCGATCCAGTGTGAATATTTCGCATTGGAAGGCTTGGGAAAACTTTTGAATACAATTAAAAGCGTGCAGAAAATACATAATCCGTCACTGGATATCGAAGGTTTATTGCTCACAATGTTTGACTCTCGTTTGCGTTTATCAAACCAAGTGGTTGAAGAAGTCCAGAAACATTTCAATGATATGGTTTTCAAAACTATCATTCAGCGTAATGTGAAATTGAGCGAAGCGCCAAGTTTTGGGGAAAGCATCATCAATTTTGACGCGACAAGCAAAGGCGCAACCAATTATCTGAGCCTTGCACAGGAAATTATAAAGAAAAACAGTTAGTCGATTTATGACAAAAGCTATAAAAAAACAGGCATTAGGAAGAGGTTTATCCGCATTATTGAAAGATCCTGAAAACGACATTAAATCGGTTGAGGATAAAAATGCAGATAAAGTCGTAGGAAATATTATTGAGCTTGAGCTTGATGCCATTGAAATAAATCCGTTCCAGCCAAGAAGCAATTTCAATGAGGAATCGCTTCAGGAACTTGCGACATCTATTCGCGAATTGGGTGTAATCCAACCGATTACTGTTAGAAAATTAGATTTCAATAAATACCAATTAATTTCTGGGGAGCGAAGATTACGTGCTTCCAAAATCGCCGGGTTAAAAGTTGTTCCAGCTTATATCCGGATTGCAAATGACAACGAATCATTGGTTATGGCTTTGGTTGAAAATATCCAGCGCCATGATTTGGATCCGATTGAAATTGCACTTTCTTACCAACGTTTGATAGATGAAATCCAATTGACACAGGAACAAATGAGTGATCGTGTTGGAAAAAAACGCTCAACGATTGCGAATTACCTTCGCCTTTTGAAACTTGATCCTATTATCCAAACCGGAATTCGTGATGGTTTTATTTCAATGGGACATGGCCGCGCAATTATCAACATTGAAGACCAAGACATCCAAACGGATATTTACCAAAAAATCGTAAGCCAGAATCTTTCTGTCCGTGAAACGGAAACTTTAGTAAAAAATTACCATGAAAGCTTAAAACCGCAACCTGCGAAAACCAAAGCAACTCCTTTTACAATTGATGAAGACCAGAAAAAAGCGATTACTGGTTTCTTCGGATCAAAAGTCGAAATCAAGTCGGCAGGAAATGGTAAAGGAAAAATTACGATTCCGTTCCATTCAGAAGAAGATTTCAACCGAATTATTAAATTACTCAAAAATTAGTGCGGAATAATCCATTCATACTGATCATTTTTTTCATTTTTGGAACTGCATCATTCGCACAGGAACAAAAGGAGGAATTGCTGATTAAATCCGACACCGTCATTGTTAAGGAAATCGATCCGCTGCGTCCTGCAAAAGCGGCCTTTTATTCGGCTATTTTACCCGGATTGGGCCAAGCATACAATAAGCGTTATTGGAAAATCCCCATCGTTTACGGCGCACTCGGAACCGGAGTTTATTTTTATGTAACAAACAATCAAGAATACCATCGCTATCGTGATGCTTATAAACAAAGGCTTGCCGGAAAAGAAGATGAATTTTTGGGACAATACAGTGACCGGACGCTAATAAATGCGCAAAAAGTATTTCAGAGAAACCGCGACCTGTCACTTTTAGTAACGTTTGGTTTGTATGTATTAAATATTGTCGACGCGAATGTTGACGCTCATTTAATGCAGTTCAACGTAAACGACCGGCTTTCTTTGCGGCCTGACATTTATCCTACTGAAGTCAATTATAAACAAAACGTTGGGATGACCTTAAATTACCGTTTTTAAATAATTCTGTATGAAAATCGCACTTTTAGGCTATGGGAAAATGGGAAAAGTTATTGAACGGATAGCTTTGGAACGAGGCCATGAAATTGTATTAAGAAAAACTTCAAAAGACAATTTTGACGGATTGGCAAATGCTGATGCCGCAATTGATTTTAGTGTACCAAATGTCGCGACCACCCATATTTCTGAGTGCCTGAACAATGAAATCCCAATCGTTTCAGGAACTACAGGATGGCTTCAGGATTATGACAAAATGGTTTCGCTCTGCAAAGAAAAAAACGGAGCTTTCATTTATGGATCGAATTTCAGCCTGGGCGTGAATATCTTCTTTGAACTGAACAAGCAGCTTGCAAAGATGATGTCGAAATTTGCGCAATATAACGTTTCAATGGAGGAAATCCATCATACTCAAAAACTTGACGCGCCAAGCGGAACTGCGATTTCTTTGGCAAATGACATTATTGCGAATTCGAATTATGAAAAGTGGTCAATTGAAAAAACACATTCGGGCAACGAAATTGTAATTGAGGCAAAAAGAATGGAAAATGTCCCGGGAACGCATTCGGTTTTTTATGATTCGGATGTTGATTCAATCGAAATAAAACATACAGCGCACAGCCGCGAAGGATTTGCGTTTGGTGCCGTAATCGCCGCCGAATGGATCTTAAACAAAAAAGGAATCTTTACAATGAAAGATGTGTTGGAATTGTAACAAATACATTTCTGCTCAGACTTAATATAAAATTGATTAAAAAATAGCATTATGACAGCATACCAGTGGTTTATATTCATTTTAGCCGTTCAGATAATTCATTATCTGGGAACATGGAAACTATATCAAAAAGCAGGGCGAAAATCATGGGAAGCCGCTATTCCGGTGTACAATGCTATCGTTTTAATGAAAATCATAGGGCGTCCGGCCTGTTGGACACTCTTACTTTTCTTGCCGGTTATAAACCTTATCATGTTTCCTGTTATTTGGGTTGAAACATTGCGAAGCTTCGGAAAAAACTCGACGTTGGACACTATTTTAGGTATCGCCACATTTGGGCTCTATATTTATTACATCAATTATACCGATGCGCAATATATTAAAGAGAGAAGCTTAAAACCAAAAACGGCAGCAGCCGATACGGTAAGCTCAATATTATTTGCAATTATTGTAGCAACTTTTGTACACACTTATTTTATCCAGCCGTTTACTATTCCAACGTCATCACTTGAAAAAACCTTGCTGGTTGGTGATTTCCTTTTTGTAAGCAAAATGAACTACGGCGCAAGAACACCAATGACAACGGTTGCGGCACCAATGGTTCATGATACGATACCGTTTATTAAGAAAAAATCATATACAAATTGGCCTCAATTGCCTTATTTCCGTTTTCCGAAATTCGAATACATCAAAAACAATGATATTGTAGTTTTCAATTATCCGGTTGATACTATGTATAATATGTACCTGCCAACAGACAAACGCTATGACAAGCCGATTGACAAAAAGACAAATTATGTAAAGCGTTGCGTGGCAATACCTGGCGACAGCCTTTCTATAAAAAACGGTATTGTTTACATCAACGGAAAAGAGCTTATATTACCTGAAAGGGCGAAGCCGCAGCATGCGTATAAATTTGTTTATGACCGAAAAACTCCTGTTGATTTTGAGTTTTTATTCCGTGATATTGACGCTACCGACGGATTCAGGCAAAGTCCGAATGATACCATTATCCTTGCCGCTTTAACTGATGAAGGTGCAAAAAGGCTCAAAAATGTTCCCGGTATTACTGCCGTTGAACAGATAATTTCCAAAGAACCAGAAAGCAATATTTTTCCCAATGCTGCTACAGGATGGAACGGCGATAATTTTGGCCCGATTTACATTCCAAAAGAAGGAATTACTGTTAAGCTTGATTTAAAATCGCTTCCTTTTTATAAAAAAATTATTTCTGAATACGAGCATAATAATCTGAAAGTAATTGGTAATGACATTTATATAAACGATAAAATTGCCACAACTTATACTTTCAAACAGGATTATTACTGGATGATGGGTGACAATCGCCACAATTCGCTCGATTCGCGTTATTGGGGTTATGTTCCTGAAGACCATATCGTGGGCAAACCTGTTTTTATCTGGATGAGCTGGGATTCGAACGGAAAAGGATTTAATAAAATAAGATGGAACCGCATGTTTACTACTGTTGGTGGCGACGGACAACCGCAATCGTATTTCAAAATATTCCTTTTTCTGCTGGCTTTGTATTTTGCCGTTGATTATGGTTTGAAGAAAAGACGTGAGAAAAAAGCAAACAGTTAATACATATCAATGAAAGCGCTGCTGCTTCCCACCTATTTTCCATCCGTAAGTTCGTTTGTCGCCATGGCACAATCGGAAACGATAATTTTGGAAATGGATGATAATTTCCAGAAACAAACCAATCGCAACCGGATGTATATTTATAGCCCGAATGGTATTCAATTGCTGAATATACCTGTAAAACATACACGGGAAGCACATCAGAAAACGCGGGACATTAAGCTCGAAACCGCATTTGATTGGCAGAAACAACATTTCAAATCGCTGGAAGCCGCTTACCGCAGCTCTCCTTTTTTTGAATATTTTGAAGATGCCATTATGCCGGTATTCGAAAAAAAATATACCTTTTTGATGGATCTCAATCTTGAAACTATCGAAATCGCTTCAAAATGCCTTAGAATGCCATTTTCTTACGAAAAAACAACTGAATATTTTAAGGAAAATTTGGAATTAAACGATTTCCGGCATTTTGCAAATGGAAAAAAAGACACTTCAGATTTTGAGCCTTACACGCAGGTTTTTGAAGAAAAGCACGGGTATTTGAATAATTTGAGTATCCTGGATCTGCTTTTTAACGAAGGCCGTTACGCATTGGATTATTTGAAAAACCAAAAACTCTGATTATTCTTTTTCGTTTAAATCGGATAAAACTGCCATAATGGGAAAGTGGTCTGAATCAACTATATCTTCAAATGTTTCGAAACGTTTCACCTTAAATTTCTTATCGGCGAGGATATAATCAATTCGCGCCGGATAATAATTAAAATCATACGTTTTTCCAAAACCGTCTCCGGCTTCGACAAAGCTGTCATTCAGGTCGCCTTTTATTTTCCGGTACACATACGAAAATGCACTGTTGTTCATATCGCCGCAAATTATTATCGGATAAGTACAGTTTTTTTTATGTTCCATAATCAATTCGGCCTGAAGCTGCTGTTGTTTAAATGCTTTGCTCATGCTTCGGTACATGACCTTCGAACGCCTTTCATCGATTTCATTAATATCTTCGTTGATGTCATTCACATCCGGAGTAATCCTAAGTGATTCTAAATGCATGTTGTAAATACGTATCGTGTCATTCCCTTTTTTAATATCGGCAAAAATGGTGATGTTATTTGAACTCGGGAACGGAATACTTCCTGTATCAATAATTTGATATTTAGAAAAAATCGCATGCCCGCTTTTGATTTTCTTTCCTTTGGAAAAAATGAATTTATATTTGAAATTCGAATGGTCAAAATCGGCAGTATTCGAGAATTCCTGGATACACAAAACCGAAGGATCATTTTCTTTGACAAAGTCAGAAATCTCAACCGGAACCGTTTTTTTATCTGACCACTGGAATTTATTAAAAAGCCTGACATTATAGCTCATTATGCTAAAATCGGTTTCTTGTTCAATATATTCAGGCGCAGAAAATTTATAGAATTTATTGATGAAAGTGATTCCGATAAGAAGCACCAATCCTGATAAAATGATCTGTTTTTTAAACTGTATCGCCCAATAAAAAAAATAGGCCAGGTTGAGGATCAGCATTAAAGGCAAAAAAAGTGTAAGCACCGAAAGTAACGGAAAAACTTTTGGAGCCAGAAAAGGAAGGATATAAGCGGCAAAAGTCAATACAGTCAGGACTATATTAAAAAAGAACATCACTTTGTTTATCCATGACAGGCTTTTCATCATCTACTTTCCAGTTTTGAAAAGAAATTCTTTTTCCTCTTTTGTTAAACTGTCATAACCTGACTGGCTTATTTTATCAAGAATTTCGTCTATTTGTTGCTGAGCTTTATCTTTGGTTACGATCCTTGAAGTATTTTTATGCGCTACAGGTTTATAATTCTTATGCACTTTCTTAAAAGGGCTTTCTTTTTTAGGCTGAAACAAATTAACAAAAAAATCAGACAATGCGGTGATTATTTTGCTCATATCAACTCCGTTCTGAAGAAGCTTTACATAAGCAAATCCGAAAAATGCGCCGGCAAGATGCGAAATATGCCCACCGGTATTATCCAATTGGATCTGCATCATGTCAAGCAATACTATGACGGCGGTAATGTACCAGAGTTTTACATTCCCAAGCAGCAAAAGCCTGACCTGCATTAACGGACGATAGGTGGTGACCGCCATCAAAATAGCCATTACTGCAGCCGATGCGCCTACAATCCCCGAATCATCATCCATAAGATAATAGGAAACCACAAATACAGAACCTGCAAAAACAGCACTTAATATGTAAAGCCCGAAGAATTGCTTTTCAGTGAAAAAAGTAAGGAACAAACGGCCTGAAAAAAATAACAGCACCATGTTGAAAAACAAATGAAAAAAAGTAAAGTGCAAAAATGCATAGGTCAATAATGTCCAGGGAAAATACAATACATCATTAGGGCTTGAAGACAGATAAAGCCAAACCGGATAATCAAACTGCCCGGTTTTAAATTGAAAGAACAAAACCAGCGAAATTATAAAAATCCCAACATTCCAGTAGATTAGTTTATTTGTGATTCCGCCAATACGGTATTGCAATTTTAAATCATCAAAAATATTCATATAAATACGATTAATTCCAGCGCTTGTTATTAAACTGATTCTTCTTCCAATACCACATCATGATGAAGCCAATTAGCGCGCCTCCGATATGGGCAAAATGTGCTACCCCGCCACCGCCTCGGTTATCTCCAAATATTGAATTTCCACGAATTCCCATAAACAAATCGATTGCTATAATTATCGGAACAAAATATTTTGCCTTAATTGGAATTGGAATAAACATCATGGCTAACTCTGCAGTTGGGAACATAAACGCAAAAGCAACCAATAAACCATAAATTGCTCCCGATGCTCCCACCATTGGAGTTTGGCTGTTGAAAGTTGCTAAATAAAGTGCGTCGTAACTTTCTTGTGTCAATCGGTTTATTTTACCCGTATTTTCTAAAATCGGCTGTAGTCCTTTTGAGAAAAGATCGGAACGGAAGTTCGTCCCATCACTTGCCTGAATATTCAAAATTTCTTTAATAGTCCCGCTTGATAAATTAAGATCTGCTACATTTTCAAGAATATGATGAATTTCAAGGTAATTGATCCCTAACTGAAACAAAGCCGCACCAACTCCACACGAAAAGTAAAAGAATATCAATTTCTGGCTACCCCAAAACTGCTCGAGCATTGAGCCAAAAGAAACCAATGCAAACATATTAAACGCTATATGCATAATATTCGCATGCATAAACATGTGCGTTATCAATTGCCAGATTTTAAATCGGGAATCTTCAAAATAGTGAAGTGCAAACAATGTATCGAGCTCCTTTATAAACTGCGAGCCAATAAAAATCATTATATTAATAATCAATAACTGCTTAACAGTTGGCGTAAGATTCATCATAAAGCAAATTTTTTATCTAAGTCTTCAACCCGCATCGTAATAAATGTAGGCTTTTGAAATGGTGAAACATTCGGATCCTTACATGCAAAAAGTCCGTTTACCAGATTTTCCTGTTCTTTTTCAGTCAGGTAAGTTCCTGTTTTTACAGCCAAACTCCTGGCCATCGACTTTGCAATGCTGTCATTCTGGCTAAAACTATTTTCCGGAATCCCGTCCTGCAAATCGCTCAACAACTGTTCCAGCACGATTGAAACTTCGCTTTCGGTAACATTGACAGGCAAACCTGAAATTACGACATGATCCTTATGGGCTTCTTCAAACACAAAGCCGGTATTTTCCAAAGCGCATTTCAATTCAGAGATGAGTTCAAGTTCTGCTGTTGAAAAATACAAACTCAAAGGAAACAGCAATTGCTGGCTGGCGGCTTGAAGAACAGTGATACTCGTAAGAAATTGCTCATACAATATTCGCTGATGCGCACGCTGCTGATCAACAATTACCATTCCCGATTTTATCGGGTTAACGATATATTTTTTATGGATTTGGTAGGTTTTATTGACAACCTGTTCTACTTCATGGTCATCAAAAAGCGAGGCTGTTACTTCTTCACTTTCAAATGAAATACCGGTTTCAGCAGTGATAATTTCTGTATCGTGCCTGAGTTCTGTGTAAAGTCCCTGCCAATTTGAAGTTTGTTCGGGCTTTCTATAACTTGAAAAAGATTTAGAAGGCTTCTCATCTGCAAAAGGATTAAAATTTCCATCTACCTGGATTGTAGGAACCGAAGCATCCAAATCTTTATAGGCATACGGCATATCAAGGTTTGGATCACGCTCAAAGTCAAGAACCGGCGCTACATTAAACTGCCCGAGGCTGTGTTTTATGGCCGAACGCAAAATCGCATACAACGCGTGTTCATCATCAAACTTGATTTCGGTTTTCGTTGGATGGATATTGATATCAATCGTATTTGGCGGGACTTGCAGGTATAAAAAATAACCGGGCTGGCAGCCATCCTTAAGCAAACCATCATAGGCAGCCATGACCGCATGGTGCAGGTAGCCGCTTTTTATAAACCGGTCGTTTACAAAAAAGAATTGCTCGCCACGGTTTTTCTTGGCAAACTCAGGCTTACTTACAAATCCCTGGATTGTTACAATTTCAGTCGTTTCCTGGATCGGAACTAATTTTTCATTGGTTTTTCCTCCAAAAACATTAACAATACGCTGGCGGATATTAGATTGCGGAAGATTAAAACTTTCACTTCCGTTATGGTATAAAGTAAAATGTATGTTTGGATGCGCCAAAGCTACACGCTGGAATTCATCAACAATGTGGCGTTGTTCAACAATTTCAGATTTAAGAAAATTACGCCGGGCCGGAATATTAAAAAACAGGTTTTTGACTGAAAAAGACGTTCCTCTGGGTAATACCGCTACATCCTGCGATATGAATTTGCTGCCTTCAATAACAATGTGTGTTCCCAGCTCTTCCTGTTCTTGTCGGGTTTTCATCTCAACATGTGCTATGGCGGCAATTGAAGCCAGTGCTTCGCCACGAAAACCTTTTGTATGCAATGAAAATAAATCTTCTGCCTGGCGGATTTTAGAAGTCGCGTGCCTTGCAAAACACAAACGCGCATCGGTAACGCTCATTCCGATACCGTTATCGATAACCTGAACAAGTGATTTGCCTGCATCTTTTATAATTAATTTGATATCGGTAGCTTTGGCATCAACGGCATTTTCAAGAAGTTCTTTCACTACCGAAGCGGGCCGCTGAACAACCTCTCCGGCGGCAATCTGATTCGCAACATGATCCGGAAGTAACTGAATTATACTGGACATTAGATTAATTTGATTAGCTTCGACCGCCTTAGCGGACGACTTCCAAAGTTAACATAAACCAAGCGAATGGGAATACGAAAATCAGTTAATTTTAATTGCACAAAAACTGTGCTTAATAGGAAATCCTTTAAAAAGCAGGCTCTTAAAACTATTCCTCAATTTTCGGAATTCCTTCTTCCAACTGCAGTTGTGAACTTAAGAGATTTTGATTCTGGATTTGATATCCGCGGTTTGCGAGATACCGCAGGTAGGCCATCTTGATTGCTGCAATTGCCGCTTCAGTTCCTTTATTGCCATGCTTACCGCCGCTTCTATCGATTGACTGTTGTTCAGTATTATCAGTCAGCACGCAAAAAATAACCGGAATATCTGCATTTACATTCAAATCCTTGATCCCTTGTGTTACTCCTTCGCAAACAAAATCGAAATGCTGCGTTTCACCTTTGATAACACATCCAATAGTAATGACAACATCCGGTTTTTGGGTTTCGATCATTTTTTTGGCACCATAAACCAGTTCAAAACTTCCAGGCACATTCCATCTGATGATATTTTCTTCGAGAGCGCCACAATCCAGCAAGGCGGTTTCAGCACCTGAAAAAAGCCCTTCAGTAATATGATCGTTCCACTCTGAAACGACGATTCCAAAACGAAAATCCTTTGCGCTCGGGATATTGTTCTTATTGTATTCGGATAAATTTTTGTTTTCTGTAGCCATACTAAGCTGATTTTAGATTCGGATTTATTTCGCACTAAGATAAAAAAACCTTGCAGGAAATAAATAGCTGCAAGGTCTTTCTATATGGTTTCAAATCAGAATTAACATCCTGACTTTGAATATTACTGTGCCATTCCAATCAGGGCGTCAATTCCCTGAGCTTCGACAGAAGTTTGGTAATTTTCTTTGATATCTTCAAAATATTTCAGTGCATCTGCTTTATTTCCCAAAGCTAATGAAACTTTTGCCGCTTTCATTAGGAAGCGCGGAGTTGTGAAATCATTTTTATTCATTCCTGAAGCTTTAACATAAAAATCAAGGGCTTCTTTCATTTGATTCTTTTCAGCATGCGCATCACCAATTGCACCTTTAGCCAACGTATTTAAAACCATGTCTTTAGATGAGAATTTTTCAAGGTAAGAGATAGCCTGGTCAAATTTACCGGTATTCAAATAAGCCATTCCCGCATAATAGTTTGCAAGATTTCCGGCATCGGTTCCTGAATATTCATCAGCAATTTTCACAAAACCAAATTTTCCTTCAGATCCGTTCAAGGCTAAAGTGTAAAGCGAATCACTTTTAGTTCCTTCAGTAGCTTTCTGGAAATTTTGCTGTGCAAGGAACATGTTTTCAACCGCTTCTTCTTCTTTCGGCTCAACAACAAACTTCTGGTACAAAGTATAACCTAAAGCAACAACAGCTATAAGAGCAACAATAGAAAGAATGATTTTTTGATTTTTTGCAACAAATTCTTCAGTTTTTGAAGCAGTATTGTCAAGTGTGTTGAATACGCCGGCAGTAGTACTGTCCTTTTCGTTAACATTCACATCTTCAATTAAATCATTATCTGATTTTTCTTCTTTCGGTTTTGGTGCTTTATATCCTCTTTTGTTATAAGTTGCCATTTATTATAATTTAGTGAGGTGCAAAAATAAAATTTTTATTCAAATCTAAAAGATGTTTTATCGATATTTTTCAAT
>CAZSDN010000032.1:0-15535 GCA_964605595.1 uncultured Flavobacterium sp.
GATATTTATATCGCAGGAGAAGTTTTGCATTACCAAGGTGGTTCACCAGTTTTGTTTGAGCACTTATTCTGGTTCTTAGGCCACCCTGAGGTTTATATCGTTTTATTACCTGCTTTGGGTATTACATCCGAAATTATTGCAACCAATTCACGTAAGCCAATTTTCGGATATCGTGCGATGATTGCTTCTATATTAGCTATCGCATTCCTTTCAACAATCGTTTGGGGACACCACATGTTTATCTCGGGAATGAATCCATTCCTTGGATCGGTGTTTACATTTACAACATTATTGATTGCGATTCCATCTGCGGTAAAAGCGTTTAACTATATTACAACTCTCTGGAAAGGTAATCTGCAGTTGAATCCTGCAATGCTTTTCTCGATCGGATTGGTTTCTACTTTTATCACAGGAGGTTTAACCGGAATCATTCTTGGAGACAGTACTTTGGATATTAACGTTCACGATACGTATTTCGTTGTAGCACACTTTCACTTGGTAATGGGTATTTCTGCTCTTTACGGAATGTTCGCCGGAATTTATCATTGGTATCCAAAAATGTTCGGAAGAATGCTGAACAAAAATTTAGGCTATATTCACTTTTGGGTAACGGCAGTTTGTGCTTACGGAGTTTTCTTCCCAATGCACTTTATCGGTCTGGCCGGTTTACCAAGACGTTATTACACAAATACCAACTTTCCGTTATTTGACGATTTGCAGGATGTTAACGTTTTGATTACAATGTTTGCGTTAATTGGAGGAGCTTTCCAGTTAGTATTCTTGTACAACTTCTTTAGCAGCATGTTCTACGGTAAGAAAACAGTTCAAAATCCATGGAGATCGAATACACTTGAATGGACTGCGCCTGTTGAGCACATCCACGGAAACTGGCATGGAGCTATCCCTGAAGTTCACAGATGGCCTTACGACTACAGCAAACCGGGACATGACGAAGATTTCGTTCCTCAGCATATTCCGATGAAAGAAGGTGAAGAAGTTTTAAATCACTAATTTCATAATATAATTAAAGCCTTTCATATTGAAAGGCTTTTTTATTTGTACTATATTAGTAAAAATTCTAAACCCAGATTGATAATGAACACCGAATTAATTTTTAACGAAAGTAAAAAGCGTTTCGAACTCCATGTAGACGGACACATCGCTTTTATTGAATATTTGATTAGTAATGATGGCGTGATGTTTTTAACGCATACCGAAGTCCCAAAGGCTTTAGCGGGTAAAGGAATAGGTAGCAAAATTGTTGAACTGGCGCTCAATTATATCGAAACCAATAATTATAGACTCGCACCGCTTTGCCCGTTTGTTGCAAAGTATTTGGTTAAGAATACAGAATGGCAACGAATCCTTGCGCCGGGTTACAACGTGGCAAAATAATTTAACAAAATAGCTTTCCGCCTTTATCCTATATTTGCCGAATGAACGAGAATTTAGATCCAACCAACAAAAGTTATAATTTCGAAGAACTTGACATCGAAAAGAAGTTAAGGCCGCTTTCATTTGAAGACTTTTCAGGCCAGGATCAGGTTCTTGAAAACCTGAAAATATTTGTTGAAGCCGCAAATCTCAGGAATGAAGCTTTAGACCACACGCTTTTTCACGGTCCGCCCGGATTGGGAAAAACGACCTTGGCAAACATTCTCGCAAACGAACTCAGTGTCGGGATCAAAATCACTTCAGGCCCGGTTTTGGATAAGCCCGGAGATTTGGCAGGATTGCTCACAAACCTCGAAGAACGGGATGTTTTGTTCATTGACGAGATCCACCGCCTTAGCCCAATCGTAGAGGAATATCTGTATTCGGCCATGGAAGATTTCAAGATCGATATCATGATCGAATCCGGCCCGAATGCCAGGACCGTGCAAATCAACCTGAATCCGTTCACATTAGTTGGTGCCACAACACGCTCCGGATTATTAACCGCTCCAATGCGCGCGCGTTTCGGAATCCAGAGCCGCCTTCAATATTACACGACCGAACTGCTCACAACAATCATCGAAAGAAGCGCTTCAATCATAAAAATGCCAATCACCATGGAAGCCGCCGTCGAAATAGCCGGCCGCAGCCGCGGGACACCACGTATCGCAAATGCTCTTCTGCGCAGGGTTCGTGATTTTGCACAAATAAAAGGCAACGGAAAAATCGATATCGAAATCGCGAAATACGCGCTTCAGGCATTAAATGTCGATGCGCATGGTTTGGATGAAATGGATAACAAAATCCTGAATACGATAATTGATAAATTCAAAGGCGGACCAGTTGGACTATCAACCCTGGCAACAGCCGTTTCCGAAAGCAGCGAAACCATCGAAGAAGTTTACGAACCATTCCTGATTCAGGAAGGTTTCATTATGCGAACACCTCGTGGTCGTGAAGTAACCGAAAAAGCTTACACGCATTTAGGGAAAATCCGCACAAACATTCAGGGCGGACTTTTTTAGGGCGTTGCCTTCGGCCGCGTCTTACTTTCAATCTTTTTAATTTATCACCATAGGTGTAGCCAAAGGGCTTTTTTTCAAAATTAAAAAGGATTTCCATCCAACCGCTAACGCAGCCCGGAATCCTAAAGAGAATTTAGTGCTATCTTTGCACTCTAAATGTCAAACAGGGAAAAAAATACGCGATTCATAAAGTCGGAAGCCAAACGGCTTGGGTTTTTGTCATGCGGAATATCGAAAGCCGGCTTCCTTGAAGAAGAAGCGCCAAGGCTCGAGAACTGGCTCAAAAATAACAGCCACGGCGAAATGTCTTATATGGAAAACCATTTTGACAAACGCCTCGATCCCACATTATTGGTCGATGATGCAAAATGTGTAATCTCACTATTACTGAATTATTATCCTTCCGAAACGCAAAACCCGGATGCATACAAAATTTCAAAATATGCCTACGGACAGGATTATCATTTTGTAATCAAAGAAAAACTAAAAGAACTTCTATTCTCGATCCAAAATGAAATAGGCGAAGTTTCAGGCCGTGCTTTTGTAGATTCAGCGCCGGTTCTCGATAAAGCCTGGGCAGCAAAAAGCGGGCTCGGATGGATTGGAAAAAACAGCAATCTTTTGAGCAAACAAACTGGTTCGTTTTTCTTTATTGCCGAACTTATCGTCGATCTTGATCTTGAGTACGATCATTCCGTTACCGACCATTGCGGAAGCTGCACCGCATGCCTCGACGCATGCCCAACACAGGCGATCGTTGCGCCCTATATTGTAGACGGCAGCAAATGCATTTCCTATTTTACAATTGAACTCAAAGACAATCTTCCGGCAGCAATGAAAGGAAAATTCAATGACTGGGCTTTTGGCTGCGATGTTTGCCAGGATGTTTGCCCATGGAACCGCTTTTCAAAACCACATAATGAGCCGCTTTTCAACCCAAATCCTGAACTGCTTTCAATGAGCAAAAAAGACTGGGACGAAATTACCGAAGAAACTTTTCGTGCCGTTTTTAAAAATTCTGCAATCAAACGCACAAAATATGATGGCTTGAAACGCAACATCTCTTTTTTGGGAAAACCATAACATTTTCAGATTTTTATGTTAAATGTTTCTTATAAAGCACTTTAGGAAGAGAGAATTACAAATCTTATCTGGCATATTTCTGTAACTTTAGGTAAATCAGAAACCTAAAAATTAATTATATGAAAAAATGTTATGTCAAAAACCGTTGCGCAGCCGCGCTGTTTTCAATCTCGCTAATGTTTACCGCCGTTTCCTGTAGTGATACAGACGATGGCAGATCTTCTGGACAATCTCAGGCTCCGGATATTAACATTACAGCTTTAACAGAAAACAATACTGTCGTTTATTATAACGCGAGAAATTTAAATCAACCTGTGAAAAGTCTTTCAGTAACTGGACTTCCCGCATCTGAAACAATTGTAAGTATTGATTATCGCCCTGCAACTGGCCAACTTTACGCACTTGGCTCGTCAAGCCGAATGTATTTCATTAATGAAGAATCCGGAGTTGCGATGCCTTTGGGAACTGCAGTTTTTTCGCCTGCGGTAAACGGTGCTGCATCGATCGATTTTAATCCTACAGTCGACAGGATTCGTCTTGTAACGCAATCAGGGCAAAATCTGCGATTACATCCCGAATTAGGAACTGTCGCTGCAACCGACGGAATAATTACAACTGACGCATCAATCGGTGCCGTTGCATATACAAACAGTTTTGCAGGAGCGAGTTCGACAGTTTTATACGATATTGATTTTGATCGTGATAAGTTATATATTCAGAATCCACCTAACGATGGCGTTTTGCAGGAAGTTGGTTCACTTGGAGTCAATTTCTCGGGTAAAGGTGATTTTGATATTTCACCGGACAATTCCGTTGCGTTAGCGGTAGTAAAAAATGATATGGATTCACGTTTGTATTCAATCAATCTATCATCAGGAAAGGCATTATGGGTTGGAACTTTTAGTCAGGCAATAATTGGAATTGCGATAAAAACAAATCCGGTCGCGTTTGCAACGACCACTGATAATAAGCTTCAACGATTCAACCCGCTTAATCCGACTTCAAATACAGTTGACTTGATGGGTATGAATTCTTCAGAAACAATTGTTGGATTGGATTTCCGTCCTGCAAATGGAGCGTTATACGGAATAACAAGCGAAAGTAGATTGGTTACGATAAATACGGCAAGCGGACAAGTTACCGCAGTTGGAACAGGATTGGCTACTGTGTTGACGGGAACTGCTTTCGGTTTCGACTTTAACCCAATGGTCGACAGGATCAGGTTGGTCAGCAGTTCAGGGCAAAATTTGAGGTTACACCCGGATTTGGGAACTGTAGCAGCAACTGACGGGATTTTAAATCCGGGATCACCTTCGATAAACGGAGCGGCATACACGAATAATTTCACAGGTTCTACTTCTACAACATTATATGTAATTGATGATGTAACCAATATGCTTTATACACAAGCTCCACCAAACGACGGAGTTTTAGTTCCGGTTGGTGCATTGGGCATAACGGTTGGCAGTCAATCTGGTTTTGATATCGGAGGTTCAAGCAATAGTGCTTTCGCATTGTTGAATGTCAATAATGCAACCGGTGTTTATAGTATAAACCTATCAACGGGAACTGCAACAAAGGTATCCGACTTTAATGTAAATGCTACAGCAATGGCAGTTGGTTTAGGATTTTAAGTAAACAATAAAGTATGTGATAGCCGGAGATTTCTCCGGCTATTTTTATTTCAATCCATTTAAAAGTAAAACTATTGAGTTAAAGTTTCTCAGTTTTAATCGATACTTTTACCTTTGTAAGTCCGTATAAAACGATTCAGATGAACAAATACAGCAAACGAAGAGAAGCTTTATTATACCATGCAAAACCGCAACCTGGTAAAATCCAGGTTTTGCCAACAAAAAAATATGCGACACAACGTGATTTGTCACTGGCATATTCGCCCGGAGTTGCCGAGCCTTGCCTTGAAATTGCAAAAGATGTCAACAACGTATATAAATATACCGCCAAAGGAAACCTTGTAGCGGTAATTTCAAACGGAACTGCCGTTTTGGGTTTAGGAGATATCGGCCCAGAAGCTTCAAAGCCCGTAATGGAAGGAAAAGCGTTACTGTTTAAGATCTTCGCCGGAATCGATGTTTTTGATATTGAAGTCGGAACCAAAGATATTGACGCATTCATCGAGACTGTAAAAAATATCGCGCCAACTTTTGGCGGGATCAACCTTGAAGATATCAAAGCACCCGAATCTTTCGAAATTGAAAGGCGATTGGTCGAAGAGCTCAATATTCCGGTAATGCATGACGACCAGCATGGAACCGCGATTATTTCTTCGGCAGCATTGCTCAATGCGCTTGAACTCGCCGACAAAAAAATCGAGAATGTAAAAGTTGTAGTTTCGGGAGCCGGATCAGCGGCATTGGCCTGCGCGAACCTTTATATCCTTTTGGGAGTAAATGTCAATAATATTATTATGTTCGACAAAGACGGTGTGCTTTCTCCGGAAAGAACCGATTTGTCTGATTTGCAAAAAAGATATTCAAATGCGAAGCCAAACCTTACGCTCAAAGAAGCTTTGGTAAATGCAGATGTTTTCCTCGGACTTTCGGCCGGAAATATACTTTCGCCCGAAATGCTTCTGGGAATGGCAAAAAACCCAATCGTTTTTGCGATGGCGAATCCTATTCCTGAAATTGATTACGATCTTGCAATCGATACCCGTGATGATATTATTATGGCAACCGGACGTTCAGACCATCCTAACCAAGTGAATAACGTTCTTGGTTTTCCTTATATTTTCCGTGGAGCATTGGATGTTCGCGCGACGAAAATCAACGAAGCCATGAAAATGGCTGCTGTACGTGCCCTAGCGGCTTTGGCTAAAGAACCAGTTCCGGAACAGGTAAATATCGCTTATGGCGAAACAAAACTCAATTTTGGCCGCGATTACATCATTCCGAAACCCTTCGATCCGAGATTGATTTCAACCGTTGCGCCGGCCGTTGCAAAAGCCGCGATGGAATCAGGTGTGGCGTTAAACCCAATTCATGATTGGGAAAAATATGAAGAAGAATTGCTGGAACGTTTAGGTTCGGACAATAAAATGGTACGATTGCTTACTAACCGCGCCAAAATGGATCCGAAAAAAATCGTTTTTGCCGAAGCCGATCATCTGGATGTGCTGAAAGCCGCACAAATCGTGATGGAGGAAAAAATTGGTTACCCGGTTTTGCTCGGAAACAAAGATGTCATTTTAGAATTAAAAGCAGAACTTGGTTTTGATGCCGAAGTACCAATTTATGATCCGAAAACGAAAAAGGAAGATGAAAGACGTTTGCGCTATGCAGATATTTTTTGGAAATCAAGGCAGCGCCATGGCATTTCGCTTTTGGACGCCCAAAAATGGATGCGGGAACGGAATTATTTTGCAGCAATGATGGTTAACCAAGGCGATGCCGATGCGCTTGTAACAGGTTATTCAAGAAGTTATCCATCAGTAATAAAACCCATGATGCAATTGATTGACAAAGCACCGGGAATTTCACTTTTTGCCACGGCAAACATGATGATGACTAACCGCGGCCCGATGTTTTTATCAGACACGGCAATCAACCCTAATCCGACTTCAGATGATTTGGCTAAAATTGCGCTGATGACTGCAAAAACCGTTCGTATGTTTGGCATAGAACCGGTTGTGGCAATGATCTCTTATTCCAACTTCGGATCATCTGCAAATCAAAGCGCATCAAAAGTGCGCGAGGCAGTTTCATACCTGCATAAATATTATCCGGATTTGATCATAGACGGTGAAATCCAAACCGATTTTGCCCTGAATCCTGAAATGCTTCAAAAGAAATTCCCGTTTTCAAAACTCGCAGGAAAAAAAGTAAATACGCTTATTTTTCCGAATCTTGAGGCTGCCAATATCACCTACAAACTGCTAAAAGAATTGTACAATGTAGATTCTGTCGGGCCAATAATTTTAGGAATGGATAAACCGGTACACATTTTTCAACTTGGAGCCAGCGTAGAAGAAATGGTAAACATGGCTGCAGTGGCGGTTGTAGATGCGCAGGAGAAAGAAAAAAGGCATAAAATGTCAAAAAAATAAAGCCCGGCTGAAATTCATATCCGATAATCAATAACATTCCGCATAATAAAAGATTTTTGCTACATTTGGCAATTACTTAACACCAATGATTTCACACATCCAAGGAAAATTAACTGAAAAAACACCAACAGAGGTTGTTATTGACTGTGGTGGTGTTGGTTATCATATTAATATTTCCCTGCATACCTATTCTTTGCTTCCTTCAACAGATCACATAAAACTTTTCACTTACCTTCAGGTTAAGGAAGATGCGCATACATTGTTTGGTTTTGTCGAGAAATCCGAAAGGGAGATTTTTAAAATGCTATTATCGGTCTCAGGAATCGGGGCTGGAATTGCACGAACGATGCTTTCTTCCTTAGAACCTAAGCAAATTATCCACGCGCTTGCCTCGGGAGATGTGGGAACTATACAATCTATAAAAGGAATTGGCGGAAAAACGGCACAAAGGGCAATTCTGGATTTAAAGGATAAGGTGTTAAAGTTGTATGATTTGAATGAAGTTTCAATGTCGCAAAGCAATACAAACAAAGATGAAGCGTTATCTGCTTTGGATGTTTTAGGATTTAACAAAAAATTGGCTGAAAAAGCCGTAGAGAAAAGCGTGAAAGATAATCCGGAAGCATCGGTAGAAACAATAATAAAACTAGCGTTAAAAAATTTATAATTACTTGAAAACATTTTACCTGACAAGCTTTAATATATCGAAATTCATTTTTTTATTTCTGATATTTCTGTCTACGTATACCGCACAGGCTCAAGTTGATGAAGACGAAGATTTTAAGCCAACAGATACGATCGGGTACAACACCGGAAAAGTAGAACTTGCAAGTCCGCCCAGCATTGTCCAGGCCTATACTTATGATCCCGTCACTGACCGTTATGTTTATACCAACAGCATTGGCGGTTTCAATATCAATTACCCGATAATACTTACTCCAAAAGAGTATGAAGATCTGGTAATGAAAGATGCCATGCGTAATTATTTCAAACAAAAGGCTGATGCCATTGACGGGAAAAAACAAGGAACTGATGCTGCCAAAAAGGATTTGCTGCCAAGATATTATGTCAATTCCAGCTTTTTTGAAACAATTTTCGGAAGTAATACAATAGATATAAAACCCACCGGAAATGTCGCAATGGATCTTGGGGTGCGATATACAAAACAGGATAATCCGGCATTATCTCCAAGGAACCGCGAGGCAATAACGTTCGATTTTGATCAGCGGATAAGCTTGAGCCTGATGGGAAAAGTAGGCACCAGGCTTTCAGTTACGGCAAATTATGATACAGAAGCAAGTTTTGATTTCCAAAATCTGATCAAGCTTGAATATACACCAACCGAAGACGATATCCTTCAAAAAATTGAAGTCGGTAACGTAAGCCTTCCATTGAACAGCTCGCTGATTAAAGGCGCGCAGAGTTTATTTGGTGTTAAAGCACAATTGCAATTCGGAAAAACTACGGTTACCGGTATTTTCTCGGAGCAAAAATCGCAAACCAGATCGGTTACGGCGCAAGGTGGAGGGACAATTCAGGATTTTGATCTTTTTGCGTTGGATTATGACAGTGACCGCCACTTTTTCCTTTCGCAGTATTTCAGGGAAAAATACGACACTTCTTTGCGCCGGTATCCGGTAATTGACAGCCGTGTCCAGATTACCCGCATTGAAGTTTGGGTTACCAATAAACAAAACAGGGTAGGGACAACCGATAATAATTTAAGGAATATCGTTGCATTTCAGGATTTAGGTGAAGCGCCTTTAACAGGATTAAATAATAATGAAGTGGTTTACCTTAATCCGCTTCCGGCAAATTTCTTCACCGATTCAAATTCAGGATCGCCAACTCCAGTTAATGCGCCGCCAAGCAACAAAAATAATAAATACGATCCCGGATTGATATCAACCCAAGACGGATATTTAAGAACGACTATCAGGGAAATTTCGTCAACCAACAGCGGAGCGTTTAATTTTCCCAATGCTGCCGTGGCTTCGGAAGGGCAGGATTTCTCCAAACTTGAAAACGCAAGAAAGTTGAACCCAAATGAGTTTACTTATAATGCTCAGTTGGGGTATATTTCATTACAGCAACGACTTGCAAACGACGAAGTTCTTGCTGTTGCTTATCAGTACACGATAGGTAGTGAAGTGTACCAGGTTGGTGAATTTGCCAATGGCGGTGTAGAATCGACACTCGTTGATGGAGATGCGCCCGAAAACCAGGTCATTTCAACACAGAGTTTGGTCTTGAAAATGCTGAAAAGCAATCTAACAACGGTCGAAAATACAGTTGACACAGGAAATCCAAATGTAAAATATACTACTCCGGTTTGGAATCTGATGATGAAAAATATTTATCAGATTGCTCCGGGCGGGCAATTGGAACAGGAAGATTTCAGGTTCAATATCTTATACTCTGATCCGTCTCCGCTCAATTATATTACTCCGGCAGGATCGCTTCCTTTACCTGAAGGTGTCGATAAAACGCCTTTATTGAGAGTTTTCAATGTTGATAATTTGAATGCTACCAATGATCCTCAGCCTGGAGGCGATGGTTTTTTTGACTTTGTTCCGGGACTGACAGTAGATTCTCAAAACGGAAGGATTATATTTACGACCATCGAGCCATTTGGAGAGTATATTTTTGATAAACTTGCGGTAAATCCCGGTGCCGAAAACTATAATGATCCTGCAACTTATAACGAAAACCAAAGAAAATATGTTTTCAAAAGCATGTACCGAAGTACTCAGGCGAAGGCTTTACAGGATAGCGAGAAGAACAAATACCAGCTTCGGGGTAAATATAAATCTACCAGCGGAGACGGAATTGCAATCGGTGCCTATAACGTTCCAAGAGGTTCTGTAACGGTTACCGCCGGCGGAAGGGTTTTGGTAGAAGGATTGGATTATATGGTAAACTATCCCTTGGGAAGAGTACAGATTTTAGATCCGTCTCTTCAGGCTTCTAATACGCCAATACAAATCTCACTTGAAAACAATTCTGTTTTCGGGCAGCAAACCCGAAGGTTTATGGGAGTTAATGTGGAACATAAATTTTCCGATAAATTTTTAATTGGCGCGACCTTTCTTAAAATGACAGAGAGGCCATTTACACAAAAATCAAGTTACGGACAGGAATCGGTTAATAATACTATTTTTGGAGCAAATGCCAATTACTCGACCGAAGTTCCGTTTCTGACAAGATTGGTAAACAAGTTGCCTAACATTGATACAGATGTCCCTTCAAACGTTTCTTTCCGTGGTGAAATAGCCTTCTTGAAGCCTGATACTCCAAAAGCAGATCAGTTTAATGGCGAGTCAACAATTTATATTGACGATTTTGAAGGATCGCAAACAACAATTGATATGAAATCGCCGCTTGCATGGAGTTTGTCATCTGTCCCGGCCAAAAAAGACCAGGCAACAAATCCTGATTTTTTTGAAGGAAGGCCTGACGAACAGTCTGGTTTTAAAAGGGCGAGGCTTTCATGGTACACGATTGATCCAATGTTTTTCACAAGTCAAAGGCCTGGAGGTTTGAGTGATGCCGATCTTGCGCTGAATACTACCAGAAGAGTATATATCAGTGAGTTATTCCCTGAAGTCAATGTTGTTGAAGGACAGCAAACAGTTGTAAACACGCTCGATTTAACATACTATCCATCAGAAAGAGGTCCTTACAATTATAATCCGGCTACTGACGGAACCAATATTCTTCCAAATCCGACTGAGAATTTTGGAGGAATTATGCGTGCAATAAATTCAACAAATTTTGAGCAAAGTAATGTAGAATATATCCAGTTTTGGATAATGGACCCTTATTATCTGGCTGATCCAAATCGTCAGAATCCACTAAATACCGGAAAGTTGTTTTTTAATCTGGGTGAAATTTCTGAAGATATCTTACAGGACGGAAAAAAACAATATGAAAACGGGCTCCCTGAAGCCGGATCTGTACAAAACACAAATACAACGCCATGGGGAAGGATTCCTTTTTCCCAATCACTGATTTATGCTTTTGATACAAGCAATGCCAACCGTGCTGTTCAGGATGTTGGTTTGGACGGAATTTCTGATGCCGAGGAAGCTTTGCGATTTCCGGCATTTGCCAACCATGCGGATCCTGCCGGAGATAATTATCGTTTTTATCTGAATGCGGAAGGAAACGTTTTGGAACGCTACAAATATTACAACGGCCTGGAGAATAATTCACCTGTGGCGGTATCTGACAATAACAGAGGAAATACAACTTATCCTGATGTTGAAGATATCAATCGTGACAATACAATGAATACGATTGATGCATACTATCAATATTTTGTTGATTTTAAGGCTAATATGCAGGTTGGTGAAAATTTTATTACTGATGAAAGGGTTACAGTTGGTAGAGTTCCCGGAGGCGCAAGTTCAGAAACAAGAACTGTACCGGTTCGGTGGCTGCAATTCAAAATTCCGTTAGATCAGGAAGCTAAAGAGAAGATTGGGCCTATTGAAGATTTTAGGTCAGTCCGCTTTATGAGAATGTTCCTTACTGGGTTTTCTGAAGATATTACACTGCGTTTCGGAACACTTGACCTGGTGCGCGGTGAATGGAGAAGATATACAAATTCACTCGATCCGAACGACATGGATCCATCTGATGATGGAACGACTCTGGACGTTCTTGCTGTAAATGTTCAGGAGAATGAAAACAGGTTGCCAATTAACTACATTGCGCCACCGGGCGTTGTGCGTGAACAGCTTTACAACAATAATAGGGTAATCAATCAAAATGAGCAGTCGCTTTCGTTGCGGGTATCTGGCGCGGGGCTGGAAGAAAATGATTCGCGTGCGGTTTTTAAAAATGTGAGCGTCGACATGCGTCAGTTCAATAAACTTAGGATGTTCCTTCATGCTGAATCGCTTCCCGTAACGGCTTCTAACTACAAAAAACTGAACGATGGTGAAATGATAGGTTTTATCCGATTCGGTAACGATTTTACGCAAAACTATTATCAGGTCGAATTGCCACTCAAAGTAACCGAACCGGATAATGCGACTACAGCAGAAGATGTTTGGCCCGAGGAAAATGAGATTAACCTTAAAATGGCACTTCTTACAAAATTGAAAATCCTGGCCATGCGAAATGAAGGCGACGCTGACGGAGTATTCTCAAGATATGAGGATGATCCCGACATGGATCCTTCGCTGGCAGGAAAAACAAACAGGCTTAAATTGAGTGTTAAAGGGAATCCGAATTTTGGAATGGTACGGACATTAATGGTCGGGATTAAAAATAATCCGCTGGTTCCGGTAGGTATTGAAGAAAACATTGTAGGCGAAGTTTGGTTTAATGAGCTTCGTATGTCTGAGATGGACAATAAAGGCGGAATGGCTGCCGTTGCAAGTGTTGATACCAATCTTGCCGACTTCGCGACTTTTTCAGCAACCGGAAGAATAAGCACGATCGGTTTCGGTTCACTTGAAGACGGCCCAAACGAAAGAAGCCGTGAAGATGTAAGACAGTATAATTTCGTGTCCAATATTAACCTCGGAAAACTGCTTCCTAAAAAATGGGGCATCAACCTTCCGTTTAATTATGGCATAGGAGAAGAAATCATTACGCCCGAATATGATCCATTCAATCAGGATATAAAACTTGATCAATTACTAAGCGTTACTGAAGGTCAGGCAGAAAAAGACAATATCAGGAACCGTGCAATCGAGTATACCAAAACAAAAAGCATTAACTTCATTGGCGTTAAAAAAGAGAGAGGCCCTGACCAGAAACCGCATGTTTATGATCCTGAAAACCTGACATTGTCCTATTCGTTCAACGAAACGGAAAAGCACGATTATGAAATCGAAGATTATCTAGACCAACAGGTAAAGACTACCGTTGATTATTCTTATAATTTCCAGACCAAGCCGGTTGAGCCTTTCAAGGCCAGCAAATTGATGAAGAAAAGCAGCTATTGGAAATTGTTGAGCGATTTTAATTTTAATTACCTGCCGTCTGATATTAATTTCAGTTCATCCATTTCAAGGCAGTATAACCGCCAGCAGTTCCGCCAGGTAGAGGAAGTGCAGGGAATTGGTTTACAGCCATTGTACCGAAGGAATTTTCTATTCAACTATAATTATGGATTTAATTACAACCTGACCAAAGCTTTTAAAATCAATTATACAGGCGCTTCCAATAATATCGTGCGCAATTATTTTGATGAAGAAGGAATTCCTTTGGCCGATTTTACCATTTGGGATGATTACTGGAATATTGGTGAACCCAATCAGCATACGCAAAAGCTAATTGTCAATTATGATTTGCCAATCAATAAGATCCCGTTTTTAAGTTTTGTAAAATCCAATTACGTATATACAGGAGATTACAGCTGGCAGCGTGCTTCTGATGCGAAACAATTTTTTCCTGATGCGAACGGAGTGATTTATAATCTCGGAAATACAATCCAGAATAATAGCTCGCACAAGCTCAACACGACATTTAATATGGATCTGTTCTATAAATATATTGGGTTGACAAAAGGGACGCAAAGGCCAAAAGCTCCGGTTAGGACACCCGCAACCGCGCCAAAACCGGGAGAAAAGATTACTAATCCCAGAGTCGCGCCGCAAGGGAATCCAAATCTATTTATGGACGGTTTGATTGGCGTGGCGACAAGCGTGAAAAATATTCAGGTAAATTATACTGAAACTTCAGGGATGGTTTTACCAGGTTATCTGCCAAGTGTCGGATTTTTTGGGTCTTCGCGCCCAACTTTGGGATTTGTGTTCGGAAGCCAGGACGATGTGCGTTATGAAGCGGCAAAAAGAGGCTGGCTAACCGATTACTATGATTTTAATGAGAACTTTACAAAAGTTACTACCAAAACTCTTGACATGACGGCAAGAGTTGACTTGTTTCCTGATTTTACGATAGATCTTACGGCAAACAGGAACCATATTGATAATTTTTCAGAACAGTTTGATGCTGTTGGGCGGGAATATCACCCGTATTCGCCGTATAGTTTTGGCAATTTCTCGATCTCAACAATCCTTATCAAAACGGCATTCAGCCAAAGTGATGAAAACAGGTCGGCGGCATTTGATGATTTTCGGGCAAATCGTTTGGCTATTGCCGATCGCTTGGCAGCAAATTATTATGGCGATGCCGGAATCCCGCGTTATGGCGATGCGGCTTATCCGATTCCAATTGATCCCAGCGATCCAAATTATGCAACTTATAAAGCCAATGAAGGATATCCTGTCGGATTTAAAAAGAACAGCCAGGCAGTATTATTGCCTTCCTTTATGTCGGCTTATACAGGGCAAAGCGCTTCGGGTGTTTCTTTGGGAGCGTTGCGGAGTTTTCCGCTTCCAAACTGGAACATGAAATACAGCGGATTGATGCGTTACACGTTTTTCAAGGAAAGGTTCAAGCGTTTTTCGCTTAATCACGGATACAGGGCATCCTACACAATCAATTCCCTGAGGTCGAATTTTGAATATGACAAAGATCCGAACGGATTTGACGAAGGCGGGAATTTCCATAATCCGACACTGATTTCGAATGTAAATCTTGTTGAGCAGTTCAATCCTCTGATCAAGATCGATATGGAAATGAAGAGCTCGATGAAAATTGTGGCCGAAATGAAAAAAGACCGTTCGCTTTCATTAAGTTTTGACAATAATCTATTAACCGAAGTAAGAGGGCTTGAATATGTTTTAGGTTTAGGCTATCGTATCAAGGATGTGATTTTTAATTCGGCGCTTGCCGACAATCCAACCGGGATCATCAAAAGCGACATCAATCTTAAAGCCGATTTCTCTTTAAGGAACTCCAAAACAATTGTACGTTATCTTGATTATGACAACAATCAGCTCGGAGGCGGGCAAAACATCTGGTCTCTCAAACTCACAGCCGATTATTCGTTCAGTAAAAATCTTAC
>CAZSDN010000032.1:15545-27129 GCA_964605595.1 uncultured Flavobacterium sp.
AAATCTTACGACGATTTTCTATTATGACCATTCGTTTTCAAAAGCAGTTATTTCTACGGCATTTCCGATCACAAATATCCGTGCCGGATTTACACTGCGTTATAATTTCGGAAATTAATAAATAAACAATACTTTTGTAAAAATCATAAACTAAAAACAAAAAAGATGAACATTCCAGCAAACCTGAGATATACTAAAGATCACGAATGGGCCAGTTTAGAAGGCGATATTGTAACTGTGGGAATTACTGATTTTGCACAAAAAGAACTTGGCGACATTGTTTATGTAGAAGTTGAAACATTAGACCAGACTTTAGAAAAAGATGAGGTTTTCGGAACCGTTGAAGCGGTTAAGACCGTATCTGATTTGTTTTTGCCATTAGCGGGAGAAATCGTAGAATTTAACGATTCACTCGAAACAAACCCTGAAAAAGTAAACAAAGATCCTTATGGCGACGGCTGGATGATTAAAATCAAAGTTTCAAATGTTGCTGATTTTAACGAATTACTATCCAGTGAAGCTTATAAAGACCTTATCGGAGCGTAATAGTATTTTCTTTTGGCTGGCAATTTGCTGGACTCTTGTGGTTAGTTTTTTGTGCCTGGCAACTTTTGAAAAACTTCCGAAAATTAATATTGAACAATCTGATAAACTAGGACATATTACTTTTCATTACGGGATAACTTCGCTTTGGTTCTTTTTTTTTAAATACCAGAAAAGGATCAAAAACAAGGCGGCTTTTTTCAGGGCATTTATGTTTTCGTTAGTTTACGGTTCAATTATAGAAATGCTTCAGGCAACGCTCACAAAGACAAGAAAAGGTGATGTTTTTGATGTTTTTGCAAATACAGCCGGCTCCCTTTTGGCAATTTTGACGATTGCAATTATTTTAAAAATCAGTAAGATCAGCAGAAATAATTAAAAAAACAGTCCCGCTTCGGTGGGATTTTTTTACATTTATACCATTCCTAAAATAAAAAGCGTGGATATTAAACAATACTTGGACTCAACTTATTTAAAAACGGCAAAAGAGGCAAACTTGTCTGAAGCCGAAAATACCGCAGTAGTAAAACAATTTGTTCAGGAAGCCATTGATGAGAACTTTAAGCTGATCATGATTCGTCCCGATATGGTCGCAATGGCAAAAGAAATGATCCAAAAAGCCAAGTCCGGTGTTTTAATAGGAACCGTTATAGATTTTCCCGAAGGCCATTCTTCAGTTGATTTTAAATTGGAAGAAGCTGATAAAGCAATTCTCGATGGTGCTGATGATTTGGATTTCGTATGTAATTATGAAGCCTTTAAAAGAGGCGAAACTGCTATAGTCAAAGAAGAAATTATAAAATGCACCCGGTTGGGCTTATCACACCACAAGGTCATAAAATGGATAATTGAAGCTGCGGCGCTAAACGACCAGCAAATCGTACAATTGTGCGCGCTGATCAAAAACTGCGTCATCTCTAATTTTAAGGAAGAAAATTATTCGTCGGTTTTTGTAAAATCATCCACGGGATTTTATAAAACTGAAAATGGCTTACCAAACGGAGCGACAATTCCGGTTGTAATCATGATGATTGAAAATTCATATCCGCTTCCTGTAAAAGCTGCTGGCGGCGTGCGTACTTATGAAGAGGCCGGAGAGATGCTTCGGCTTGGCGTAAAAAGGATCGGGACTTCATCTGCGAAAGCGATCGCTTCACACAAGGTTTCAAATAATGATTATTAATAAATGGCTGTAATGCAACGAATATCTTTATTAGTTTTTCTGATTTGGGGTACTTTTGGATTTTCTCAAATCACTCTCAATTCTGAACAGTTTCCGGTTTTTCCCGCTTGCGAAAATCTTTCGGAAATTGATCTGGAAAAATGTTTTTATACGCAACTGCAGGATTTTATTTTTAATAATTTCAATGTTTCCGATGAAATAAAGCAGAACAATTACAAAGGTAATGTTATGGTTTTATTCGAAGTAAATGCGCAGGGAAACTTCAAAGTCCTCTATGTCGATGCAATGTATCCGCAGCTTAAAACCGAAGCAAACCGTGTTTTTGCGATGCTTCCGAAAATAAAGCCGCCCATGTATAACGGACAGCCGGTTTATTCAAAATACACCTATAAGATTGCTATTCCGTTGCAAAACGAAACGGTAATCATAAAAGAGCAAAATCAATTGGCCGAAGCCGAAAAACAGCGTAACAAACAACTTACTGAGCTTGACAGTATCGTTTATCATAAGTTCGATTACCCGATTTTTAAAAGCAATCTGAATATTCCGTTTACACACAATTATTATGCGCAGTTCGATGCGGCAATGAATCAGGTGGGAAGCAATAACCATACGGCTTCAAAACCTTTTTCGTATGCAGAGGTTTCAAAATATTATGACCTCAAAGGCGCCACCGAAAAGCTTATGAAAAACACGCAGGATTGGTGGGGAAAGAAATTATGGAATGAAAACCTCGTACAGCTTCAAGGAGAAAATTACTGGCTCACGCTCAACCCGATTATAGATATCCGCGTCGGAAAAAGCAGTCCGAGCGATTTGAGCTATACGTATCAAAATACCCGCGGCATCCAGGTGCAAGGCGGTTTAGGCGAGCAATTGGTTTTTTCTACGATTGTATATGAAAGCCAGGGAAGGTTTGCAGATTATTTCAATGCTTACGCAGAATCAATGGCACCGGATGGAGGAAATCCTGCGATTATCCCCGGAACCGGAATTGCAAAAGAATTTAAGACCGATGCGTATGATTTTCCTTCTGCCGAAGCAAACCTGACTTATACGCCAAATAAATTCATTAACCTTCAGTTGGGTTACGGAAGGAATTTCCTTGGCGACGGTTACCGTTCGCTATTGTTGGGCGATGGTGCAAGCCCGTATCCGTTTTTTAAGGTCAATACAACTTTCTGGAAAGTCAAGTATACAAATACGTACACCTGGCTCAAAGATGTTAGGCCCGAAGTGACAGAAGAACGGACGTATGCGACAAAGTTTATCGCAAGCCATTACCTGAGCTGGAATTTTACCAACCGGCTCAATGTAGGTTTCTTTGAATCAGTGGTTTGGACAAATACCAACGACCGCGGATTTGATATAAATTTTGTCAATCCGATAGTTTTTTACAGAGCGGTCGAATTCACTTCTTCAGGCCGGAGCGGAAACGCCGTTTTAGGTTTGACCGCAAAATACAAATGGAGTAACAGCGTTAATTTTTACGGGCAATTTATCCTTGACGAGTTTTCTCTTAGTGAAATCAAAGAGCAAAACAAAAGCTGGGCAAATAAATACGGTTACCAGATTGGCGTGAAATACTTTAACGCGTTCAATATTGATAATTTATTGCTTCAGGCAGAATATAACCATATTCGTCCGTATGTTTATTCGCACAGCGATCCGATTACCAATTATGGGCACAATAACCAGAGTTTGGGGCATCAATGGGGCGGAAACGCAAGAGAGCTTATCGGAATCGCAAGATATCAAAAAGGGCGTTATTATGCTGATGCCAAACTAACTTACGGTGTCCGCGGGTTTGACTTTGACGATGCTGAAGATACGTTTAATTATGGTGGAAATATTTACAAGAGTTATAATGATAACCGTCCGTTTGATACCGGTGTTAAAATTGGCCAGGGAAATAAGACGATGATTTTTATTGCAGATCTCCAGGCCGGATATTTGGTGAATCCTTCTACGAATTTACGCCTTTTCGGAAGTTTTATTTATAGGAGTTTTGATCCGGAAAAAGACACCGCTACAGTTTTTAAAAACAATACAAGTTGGTTTTCGTTAGGAATTAAAGCCGATCTTTTCAATTGGTATTTTGATTATTAGTATTTCAATTAATTTTGCAGAAATTCAAATTTTAACTCCTTTCGATAAAAAAATCAGAAACGGCGCGCCAAAAATCAATAATCTAATTTGTATCTTTGCGCCAGTTTACAAACCAAATGAAAACAGTATTGAGCGCGACTGCACATCCAACTTCATTCAAATCGATTTTTACCGATTTTAAGGAAATCACTAAAGCCGGATTAGCTATCAGCGTTGTTTTTTCTTCGCTTGCCGGTTTTGCGCTTGGCGTGGCCGATTTTTCATTTTTCGAATTTAAGACACTGGTTTTGCTCGCTGTTGGCGGCTATTGTATGGTTGGCGCTTCAAACGCATTTAACCAGATCATAGAAAAGGATTTGGATTCTTTAATGGATCGTACTAAAAATCGTCCGGTTCCATCCGGTAGAATGACGGCAACGACGGCTTTTATCATCGCCTGCATCCTTACCATTGCCGGCCTTGCGATCCTATATTCCATCAATCCTAAAACCGCAATGTTTGGAGCGGTTTCTATATTTTTATACACAAGTGTTTATACGCCATTGAAAACTGTGACTTCCTTGTCTGTTTTTGTTGGCGCTTTTCCCGGAGCAATTCCGTTTATGCTGGGTTGGGTTGCCGCGACTGATGATTTTGGTATCGAAGCCGGAACATTGTTCCTTATTCAGTTTTTTTGGCAATTTCCGCATTTTTGGGCTATCGGTTGGTTTTTATACGATGATTACAAGAAAGCCGGATTTTATATGCTTCCGTCAGGAAAAAGAGATAAAACAACAGCCTTGCAGACCATATTATATACCGTTTGGCTGATCGGTGCTTCTTTACTTCCAATGTTTGGATACACAGGAAGATTATTCCTTTCGCCAATAGCTGCCGTTTTTGTCTTTGTTTTAGGAATTTGGATGCTTATACATGCGGTAAAACTATACAAACTCCGGACTGCAAAAGCCGCGAGGACGCTCATGCTTGTCAGTGTGGGTTATATTACGCTGTTGCAGATCATTTATATAATCGATAAATTTTTACGATAATTATGGTAATGACTTTTGAAGAGCATAAAGAAAGAAATGCACGTACAAAGAAAATGCTGCTTTGGTTTGCAATAATCAGTATGATCATGGTTTTTGCCGGGCTTACAAGCGGCTACATTGTAAGCAAGTCGCGCCCGGATTGGAAAAGCATTGAGATGCCGATAGGATTTTTTATCAGTACAGGGCTTATGTTACTTAGCAGCCTGACATTTCATCTGGCAAAAACTGCTATAAAAAAAGATAACAGGAATGCGACAACGTTATATCTTTTGTCAACTTTGGCACTTGGAGCCTTGTTTGTTGTTTTTCAGTTTGAAGGATTCCAGCAACTGATAAAAACGGGTTTGTATCCAACCGGCCCAACAAGTACGGTTACAACACAGTTTCTGTATGCATTTGTCGTAATTCATTTGGGGCATCTTATAGGAGGATTAATTTCACTTTTAATAGTAATTTATAATCATTTTAAACAAAAATACAATTCAACTCAAACCCTTGGAATAGAGCTTGGTGCAATGTTTTGGCACTTTCTTGATTTTCTGTGGCTGTATTTGTTTTTATTTTTATATTTCTTTAAATAAGAAAAAAACGTAAATTTGGGAACTTTTTAACGAATAACTTTTATGGAAGCGACAGTTACTACTGCAAACAGTGAAGCTCAAAAAACATGGGGCGGCGGAAATGAGCCAATGGGAGCAAGCTATGGTAAATTGATGATGTGGTTTTTCATCGTATCGGATGCCTTAACTTTCTCAGGATTTCTTGCGGCTTATGGTTTTTCAAGATTCAAATTCATTGAAACATGGCCGTTGCCGGATGAGGTGTTTACGCACTTTCCGTTCATGCATGGTGTCGCTGCGCCAATGTATTATGTGGCTTTAATGACTTTTATCCTGATTTTTTCTTCCGTAACAATGGTTTTGGCTGTTGATGCAGGGCACAGGATGGATAAGGCAAAAGTTACCTTCTACATGTTCCTTACAATTATCGGAGGTTTGGTTTTCGTTGGTTCGCAAGCGTGGGAATGGAAAAACTTTATTAAAGGAGAATATGGCGCTATCGAAACCAAAGGAGGAAGTATTATCCAATTTGTTGATTCAACAGGAAAAAGGATAAAACTAGAGGAATTTGCCGTTACACTTCCTGCAGAAAGGCAGGCACTTACAAGAGATAAAGGAAATTGGTTCATGGAAGAAAGCAGTCTTCCAACTTATTCTGTTGCTGAAGTTCAGGCTGGTTTTAAGGCACATCCGGACTTGTTGGTCAGAACTGAAGTTATTTATGCCGATACACCAGCAAATAAGGCAAACAAAAAACTCCATCCAGACTTGAACAAAGCAAAACATAAGGAAATCCTTACCAGGGCAGAATCTGAAATTATGCTTGGAAACGCGCTTTATGTTGTCGAAGGCGCAAACCTTCAAAGAAATGAATACGGAAACAAATTATTCGCTGATTTCTTTTTCTTTATTACTGGTTTTCACGGTTTTCACGTATTTTCGGGTGTAATCATTAATATCATTATTTTCTTTAATGTTATTTTAGGGACATACGAAAAAAGAAGAAACTATGAAATGGTTGAAAAGGTTGGATTGTACTGGCACTTTGTAGATTTGGTTTGGGTATTTGTATTCACTGTTTTCTACCTGGTTTAATTTATAAAAATTACTATTATGGCACACGACGCACACGCTTCTAATACAAAACGGATTTGGATGGTATTTATCTATATGTCTGTAATCACTACAGTTGAAGTAGTTTTAGGTATATTAAAACCGGAGTCATTATATTATAGGCATCTTTTAGGAATGAGCCTTCTAAACTGGATTTTCTATATCCTAACGGTAGTAAAAGCATATTATATTGTATGGGCTTTTATGCACATGGAAGGTGAAAAGGCAAGTTTGAGATGGTCGGTAGTTATGCCGCTTGTTTTTCTTGTTTTATATTTGATTTTTATTCTTTTAGTAGAAGGTAATTATATTTTCGAGGTTTTTAAAAACTCCACTATAAAATGGAATTTTTAACAGCATATTAATTCAAAAAAAGAGGTACGCATTGCGTACCTTTTTTTATTTTTGCACCAGATAAATCCTCACTGCGAAATGAAAAAAAACATAGTCCTTTTTATATTATTCGTACTCCCAATTGTGGCTTATCTTTTTTTTGCTTCCGGAGTAAACAGTTTTACGACACTGCCCACACTTACCACCACAATTCCTGATTTCGGGAAATGGGAAACATTAAAAAACGAGCCGGTATCATTAAATGGGAAGATTACGATTTTGGGCTTTGGAGGTTTTGATATCGAAAAAAACCGAGGAAACTATTTCAATCTCAACCAAAAAATTTACCAGCGTTATCACGAATTTAAAGATCTGCAGTTTGTCGTGCTTTGTCCGGCCGGAACTGAAGCTGACGCACAAAAGATAGTAAAATCGCTTTCAGCATTTACCGATGTCAGCCAATGGCATTTTGTTTTTGCAAAACCCGAAGAGATCCAAAACTATTATGACCAGTTAAAACTTAAAGGAAAACTCAATGCCGATTTTGGGACTCCAAATGTTTTCATTGTCGATAAAAAAAGAAACCTGCGCGGCCGAAAAGAGGAAAAGGAATATAAAGAAGGCTATAATACATTTCATCCTTCAGAGCTCAGCAATGAAATGCTCGACGATTTTAAAATAATCCTATACGAATACCGAAGCGCTTTTAAACGCAACAACGCTGACAGGAAAATTTAATCCAATTGAAAATGAAAAATAAATCATACATCGGAATTTCTTTCATCATTCTTATTTTCGGCATTTTGGTCATACCAAAAATCATTAACCGCATTAACCAAGGGAATGTAGTAAAAGGTGACCGGCTGAATGTTGTAAAAAACAAAGGCGTTAAATCAGATTTATATCCGATGGGCGTTGCGCCAAAATTTGAACTTACAAATCAGGATAATCAAAAAATCACGAACGAAACCTTCAAAGGGAAAGTATATGTTCTGGAATTCTTCTTTGTAACCTGCCCGACAATCTGCCCGAAAATGAATGCCAACCTTAAAATTGTCCAGGAAAAATTCTTTGGGAATAAAAATTTCGGCATCGCGTCAATAACCATCGATCCTGAAAAAGATACTCCACAAGCTCTTAAAGTTCATAAAGAATTGCTCGGGATAGAATCTGAAAACTGGCATTTTCTTACAGGAGAGAAAGATTATATTTTTAACCTTGCGAACAAAGGATTTAATCTTTTTGCCGGCCAGAACGAAAAATTCAACGGAGGTTTCGAACATTCGGGATTATTTGCCTTAATCGACAAAAACGGCAATATCCGTTGTCGCGAAGATGACTTCGGAAATCCGATCATGTATTATGACGGACTTGAAAAAAGCGGTATAAAAGCACTTATAGAAGACATTAAAATTTTACTCGAAGAATAATGGAGAATATTGCAGCAGAAAAAAAATACAACATCTGGATTATTATTTTATCAATAGCAATTCCTGTAGTTGTTGCAATTCTTTTTGGGATTAAGCTCAAGGATTTCGGCTACAATGTTGAGCCGTTGTCATTCCTTCCGCCGATTTATGCAACGATAAACGGTATTACGGCAGTTTTGCTGGTTTCGGCAGTTTGGGCAGTAAAGAATGGAAAAAGAGCATTGCACGAGCGTTTGATGAAAATCGCGATTTCATGTTCCGTGGCGTTTTTAGGAATGTATGTTGCCTATCATATGACCGCCGATTCAACTCCGTTTGGAGGCGAAGGAATCATCAAATATGTATATTATTTCATACTGCTGACACATATTTTATTGTCAATCGCGGTAATTCCTTTTGTACTTATTTCTTATGTAAGAGGAATTTCCGGAAATTTCGAAAGACATAAAAAAATCTCCCGGATCACTTATCCGATCTGGTTGTACGTTGCTGTAACCGGTGTAATTGTTTATTTAATGATTTCACCATATTATGCACATTAAAATAACATTTAAAAAGAAGTTGGTCTTTCTTCTTTCTTTTTTCCTCTTTCCTCTTTTCGCAAACGCGCAATGTGCCATGTGTCGTGCCGTTCTTGAAACCGAAGACGGCGGAAACAAAGCCGCAGCAGTTAATGACGGCATCGTTTATTTAATGGCTTTTCCATATTTATTGGTCGGAATTTTAGGCTATGTGATTTATCGGACATTAAATAAAAAGAAGAAAATTTCCTGAATCATTCTGGATTTATCACTACATAAAGATTTTCAATGCGATAACTGCCGATTCAGTAAAAATCATAGTATCTTTGCAATCTGAAATCAGTCTTAATTAAGACAGAAGTAAATTATGAAATTAGACAGAAAAGAAATCCTTAAAGCTTTAGAATCAATCACAATTGCCGGCGAAGGTAAAAATATGGTTGAAAGCGGCGCTGTTACAAACGTGCTGACTTTCGGTGACGAAGTTATTGTTGATTTGGTTGTCACAACTCCGGCAATGCATATTAAAAAGCGCGCCGAAGACGACATCCGCAAAACAATCCAAACTGTAATCAACGCCGATGTAAAAGTAAAAGTCAACATCAAGGTTGAAACTCCCGAAAAAGCCGAAAATCCGAATCAGATCAAAGGAAAAGCAATTCCCGGAATCAAAAATATAATTGCCGTAGCTTCCGGAAAAGGAGGCGTTGGAAAATCAACAGTTACCGCAAATCTTGCAGTTACATTGGCAAAAATGGGTTTCAATGTCGGAGTTTTGGACGCCGATATTTACGGCCCGTCAATGCCGATCATGTTCGATGTTGAATCTGAAAAACCGGTCTCAATCACCGTCGACGGAAAATCTAAAATGAAACCCATAGAAAGCTATGAAGTAAAAATGCTTTCCATCGGATTTTTCACTGCGCCAAGCCAAGCCGTTATCTGGCGTGGGCCAATGGCTTCAAAAGCATTGAACCAAATGATTTTTGACGCCGATTGGGGCGAACTCGATTTCATGTTAATCGACCTTCCGCCGGGAACCGGAGATATCCATTTGTCAATCATGCAATCCTTGCCAATTACAGGTGCAGTTGTAGTTAGCACGCCACAGGCGGTTGCTTTGGCCGATGCGAAAAAAGGAGTTTCAATGTTCCTTTCCGACAGTATTAATGTTCCGGTTTTGGGAATTATCGAAAATATGGCCTATTTTACACCAGAAGAATTACCAGAAAACAAGTATTACATCTTCGGAAAAGAAGGCGCGCAAAACCTTGCCGAAGATCTTGGCGTTCCATTTTTAGGCGAAGTTCCAATCGTTCAATCCATCCGCGAAGCCGGAGATTACGGTCGTCCTGCAGCATTGCAAACGGCATCGGTTATCGAAGGAATTTTTGAGGAAATCACCAGAAATGTAGTTCAGGAAACTGTTAACAGGAACGAAAACCTTCCGGCTACCGAAGCGATAAAAATCACCACCATGGCGGGTTGTTCTGCCGTGAAAGGAAAATAACAGAATTATGACATCAGAAGAATTAACACTCAACGTACAAAAAGCGCTCGAAGAAATCCGTCCGTTTTTGAATTCCGATGGCGGCGATATCACGCTGGTCTCAATCGAAGACGATAAACACGTAAAAGTGCGTCTCGAAGGAGCTTGCACCGCATGCAGCGTTAACCAAATGACACTAAAAGCAGGCGTGGAAACAACCATCAAAAAGTTCGCTCCGCAAATCGAAACCGTTGTTAATATCGCATAAATAATTTGGGCGTGCCCCTACGGGTCGGGCTTTCCGCTTCAATCTTTTTTGTTGTCACTCCGAGCGCAGTCGAGGAGTTTTTTCTGGCAAAAAAGGATTTCCGCTACACACGAGTGAAACGAACTGACCGAAGGTAATCCCTCACGCAAAACTGTCAAACGTCGAACGTCAAATGTCAAACGACTTTTACCTTCGTTCGTCGTTAGACATTAGACATTAGACATACATGATTACAACAGACATACTTATTATCGGCGCAGGCCCAACGGGACTTTTCACCGTTTTTGAAGCCGGACTTCTAAAATTAAAATGCCACATTATCGACGCGCTTCCGCAACCTGGCGGACAGTTAGCCGAATTATATCCAAAAAAACCAATCTTTGATATTCCCGGATTTCCTGAAGTTTTAGCCGGAGATCTGGTCGATAATCTAATGGAACAGATCAAGCAGTTCCAACCTGGATTTACGCTTGGCGAACGTGCTGAAACCATCGATAAACAGGAAGACGGAACTTTTGTTGTAACTTCTGACAGAGGAACGCAAATCCATTGCAATTCAATCGCAATTGCCGGAGGTTTGGGAAGTTTTGAACCGCGCAAGCCAATTATTCAGGACATCGAATTTTATGAAGAAAAAGGAGTTGAATATTTTGTAAAAAATCCGGAGCAATTTCGCGATAAACGAATTGTCATTGCCGGAGGCGGAGATTCAGCTTTAGACTGGAGCGTTTTCCTTGCAAATGTCGCTTCCGAAGTCACTTTAATCCATAGACGAAACGAATTCCGTGGCGCGTTGGATTCGGTCGAAAAAGTTCAAGAGCTAAAAAATCAGGGAAAAATAAGACTGATTACACCAGCGGAAGTTATCGGTTTAAACGGTGCCGAACATTTGGAATCCATCGATATTGAAGAAAACGGTGCGCATAGAAAAATAGAAACGGATTATTTAATTCCGCTTTTCGGGCTCTCACCAAAACTTGGCCCAATCGCAAATTGGGGACTTG
>CAZSDN010000033.1:0-8044 GCA_964605595.1 uncultured Flavobacterium sp.
ATGTACCGTCGCCACTACACAAAGAAGCATCTACAATACCAGTGATAGAAGCGCTTGGGAGTCCAACCGTTACGTTTAAAAATGATCCTGTTGTACCGGCGGTAATATTCTGAATACAATCCGGAGTTGTGTTGCCGGCAACGCTTACGATTTGGAAAGTTGTATTAGCCGACACAGGAAGTATAAGGTCATACGTTCCGTCCGGTTCAATCTGAATGGATGCGTTCGCGGTTCCATCAGTATAGATAACGGTCGCTTCTGGAGTTCCTGTAAAAGTAATTGTATGATTCCCTCCGGTACATGCTATCGAACTTCCCGAAATTGTCGCTTCGGGTATTGGATTAACCACTAATGACAGTGAGCTAGCCGGCGAGGTTTCGCTGCCTAAGGTTGCCCTAACCGAATACGTATAAGTTCCCGCCGATGCAGGCGCTGTAAGCATCAGGCTCGGAACAGGCGTCGTTCCAATAACACCGCCAGCATCTGACCATTCGTATGAAGCGCCTGAACCTGCATCAGAAGTTGTCAACTCAAACGTTGTTCCTGCACACAAAGGAGGCTCAGGATCGATAGTTGTGCTAATGCAAGCGCTTATGGTAATAATAACTTCGTTCGAGTTAAATTCAGGGCATGCATCAGCTTCAATTTGATACTTGATCGTATATGTTCCTGCCGAACTCAGCGCTATATCAAACATACCGGTATCTTCATCCAATGATAATCCGGGAGGCGTCGATTTAAATTTCCCTCCGGGCGTAAATACAGTAGAAGTTTCTACCGGAATCTGAGTCTGGACAGCACCAAAACAAAAAGCATTGTTCTGATAAGATATTGACCCTTCCGGCACAAATGCGTTTATTTCAAATTCATCAACAAAAGCACATGCCGTACCTCCCACAAGCGATCGTATGCGCACATACAGTTTTTTAGGGAGTTCTGCAATAGTCGCAACATTATACACCAGCGGATCACCATAAACAGGAGCGTTGATCGGATCAAAATCATACTTCGCTTTATCCGGGTCATCGTAGTAATTAACTACATATTCGTTCATATTTAAACCCTGAAGAATATGGTCATTCTGATAAATATTAAAAGCAAACGGAGCAGAGGTCGTACAAAGATTTATATTTTTGGCCGGCGTATAAAGCTCTTCTGCTGTCTCATCATAAACAAGCGTATAGCTTGACGTTTTAGAGCAGCCGGTAGCAAATGAAAAAGTAACCCCATATGTACCTCCTTTATCAACTTCAATATAATGGTTTGTTTCGCCATTCATTGGAATACCATCACGTGTCCAGGAATACTGAACGCCCGGCAACGGAGCGCTTCCCGCAGAAAGCAACGTTGTCAAACCGCCACAAATGGTGGTTGCAGTCGATGAATTGTCAATGACTACAGTACCGTCATCCGTTCCGCCTTCAAAATCAGGCAGGCCTATGTTGAATGTTCCACCTTCGATGAATACGGCGGAGTCTAATACGTTATCATTACTACCAAATGCTCCGTAATCACCGATAACTAATTTTATAGTATAGGTATGTGTCGGATCAACCTCTGCAAAAGCCGTCATTGGTACTGTTTGTCCTCTCATGTTAATAGCCGAAACTAAAGACTGAGGCGCGTTTGCATTATATTTATCAAACAGTAGTACATTAGAACTCCCACAGCCTGTATTGTAAGCACTATTCCTAATGGTTAAAGAAGACACAGGAGTGGTTGTACCTGGAATCACAGCCAAATTTTTTACTACCCCGGTATTCAAATCAGTAAGTATAAAAGCAAATACATCACTATACTGGCATTGGTATTGGCCATATTCATTGGAGGCATAAATAAAATTAAAACTAAAAACATCTCCGGTTGGCTTGAACCTGAATTTTATAAAAGATGTATCCCACAAGGGGCGGTTGTTCGGATCAAACGCATTATTAATGGCCTGTAAATCTGCATCGTGAGCATTGGAGTGTACTGAAGAATCCGTCGCCGCATTAAATGGCCCATTACAAAGGTTTACATTTCCTGTTCTCAGCACAATTCCGTCCCTGAAAGGGAAATCAGAATTATTCCTGTGGAAATAACCAAGCCCCGGCGAACTACCGCTGGACTGTGTAAAAGTATCAACCGTTACACACGGCGTATCAATCAAAATGTCTTTAACCAATTGTTCCAAATTGTATTTAGTAGCGTCAACTGTCAGGAATTTTGCCCTTGGCGTATCAATATCCACACAGCCCGGGCAGTTTATGTTTGGGTCAGGCGTACCGCTGGTTACACTAACCGAGTTTACAAAATTGGTATTCGGCTCGGTATTTCCTGGCGGATACTGTGTCGGCATTACAATAGTGACTATAAAAGTCACTGCTTCTCCGGCTTTGATCGAGCTGATTGTTTGGTTAAGGTTGCCCGAACCGCTTGATCCGTTACTTCCTATCCAGGTCATTTTATCCGGCTGTATGCCCGCCGGCACAAGATCTTGTACTGCTACATTTACAGCATCACTTGGCCCGCTATTGTGTACTACGATTGTATACACATTTGTTTCAGGCGCCGGATTGGGAACCTGCGGAGTAGGTTTTGGAGTAAGCAGATATTGTAATTTGTTGTCGGTTTTGAGGATTTGCAAATCGGCAAAAGGATTAGGCGTATCTATATCGACACACTGCATACAGCCCGGATTTGGATCGGGTGTACCGCTGGTCACCACAACTTCGTTAACAAGATTCGTCGCCTGGTCAAAGCCACTCGGAATATCTACCGTTATGGTATAAATAACGGTTTGTCCGACTGCTAAAGTTGTTATAGTGTCGTTTATGGCGCCAACTCCTGAAGTCGAATTCCCAATCCATTCAAAATCGGCTACCGGGATTCCCTGCGGAACAGGATTTTGAACAATAACATTATTGGCAACATCAGGCCCGAAATTAGTAACCCTAATGGTATATACGGTTTGTTGTCCGGCAATATAAGTCGTGCTGTTATTACTGTTTACAACAACAATATCAGCGCCGGTCAGGCTTGTATTCGTATCTGTGCTTTGATTGTTCGAAATTACAGTATCAGGAACTGTGCTGCTGGCCGAAGCGCTGTTAACCAAATCTCCGGTAAATCCTGCGGGCACTTGGATATTTATCGTATAAATTATCGTTTCTCCGCTGGCAAGTGCTATAATTTCTGATAAAGCTCCGCTACCGCTTGTCCCGTTGCTCGCAGTCCAGGACATCGTAGTTATTCCGGCAGGTATCGGATTATTCACCTGTACATTTGATGAGGCTATCGGCCCATTGTTTGTAACGGTCAATGTGTATACTGAAACTGTGCCCGGTGTATAGGAATTCCTATTGTCTGTAAGATTTACTGCTAAATTCGCCTGGGCATATTTATCGGTATCAATGCATTCTATACAAATCGGATTCGGATCCGTACTTGTGCTTGTTATAACTGTTTGGCTGGTCAAATCACCCGTAAATCCTATCGGAACCTGTACAGTAACCGTATACGTAACTGAAGCACCATTCAAAAGTGTTCCGATAGTATTGACAAGGTTTGAATTGCTTCCGACTGACCCGTTTGTACCGCTCCATGATAATGGCGTTATGCCCGGAATAAGATTCTCAATGGCAACACCTGTAGCTGTAGCCGGGCCATTATTTGTAACTGTAACGGTATAAACAACGGTCGATCCTAATGTGTAATACTCCTGGCCATTTGTATTCGTGACAACCAAATCAGCCCCGACAGCCAGAATATCTGTGTCTATCGCTGTGTTCGAAGCCATATCCGGATCAATTGATCCGCTGATTGCCGTGGCTGTACTTTCTAAATTACCACTATATCCGACAGGAACCTGTAAAGTAATCGTATAAACCACCTTTTCTCCATTTGCTAAAGCGGCAATAGCATCCGATAAAGCAACATTGTTACCACTTGATCCGTTGCTTCCCGACCATGAAAAATTTGTTATCCCGGCCGGAATTGGATTGCTCACTACAACATTCTGTGCCGTATGCGGGCCATTATTAACTACCTCAACGGTGTAAACTGAAGTACCGCCCGGTATGTAGGCAGACTGATTATTGGTGTTGGTCACGACAAGATTAGCACTTGACGGGACATCGGTATCAACACATCTCGGACAGCTAAAATTAGGATCCGGAGTTGCCGTTGAACTGGACGCCGTACTTACAAGATTTCCTGTAAACCCTGTTGGAACCTGAAGTGTAATCGTATATACGATTGTAGATCCGGCTGTAAATGTGGGCATATTATTTACTAATGGAACATTAGTTCCCGACGAACCGTTGCTGCCCGACCATGAAAAATCAGTAATCCCAACCGGAATTGGGTTAGTTACGGTAAAGTTTACCGCATTGGCCGGCCCGTTATTTTTTACTGTTAGGGTATAAACCACGGTCGAACCAGGAATATATACCGTCTGATTATTGGTGTTCACGATAACAATATCGGCGCCCGTAGCCAAAACATCAGTATCAAAACTTTGATTATTTGAAAGCACCGGATCGTGAGTTGTACTTGTAACTACTGCCTCACTCCTTAAATTTCCTGTATAACCTGCCGGAACCTGGACTGTTACCGTATATGTTATTTCCGCGCCAACCGCAACAACCGCAATCATATCGTTGAGAGCCGTGTTTGTACCACTCGTCCCATTGCTGCCCGTCCATGAAAATTGTGTAATGCCTGTCGGAATGTTATTAAAAACATGTACATTATTCGCTTCCGATGGCCCCGCGTTAGATACCCTAACCGTATAGGTTAATGGCTGCCCCGGAATATAAGCTGCTTGCCCATCGGTATTGGTTATGCTCAAATCAGCATTTGCCGAAGCCGACAAAGAATTGACATCAACACAGCTGTCACAACCGGGATCCGGATCATTGGTCGTGCTTGTAACTACGACCTCATTTTTAAGATTGCCTAAAAAGTTACCCGGAATTACAATTGTAACGGTATAGGTAACAACGGCACCGTTTGCAAGTGTTGCAATTGTATCATCCAAGGCGGTGTTTGTTCCTGATGAGCCATTGCTTCCTGTCCATGAAAATTGAGTTATTCCGGCCGGGATTGCATCAAAAACATGTACGTTTTCAGCAGCGTCAGGCCCGTTGTTTGTTACCGTAATAGTATAAACGCTTGTTCCTCCCTGAGTATAAGTGGTTTGCCCGTCTGTATTTACAACAACAAGATCAGCTCCGCTCAGCTTTATGTCGGTATCCGTACAAGCCGGACAAGCCGGAGTAGGATCAGGCGGAGTCGAAGTATAATTCGTTATACTGGTTATTGGAGAGCCAAATGAGGCCGGAATATCAAAACTCAGCGTATAGGTAACGGTTTGGTTGACATCCAATGTTTCAATTGTATTGTTTAACCCCACATTTGTACCCGATGAGCCATTGCTGCCTGTCCAGGAAGCATTAAGCACTCCCGGCGGAAGCGCATTTGTAACCTGCACATTTTGAGCTTTTAAAGGCCCTTTATTTGTTACTGTAATAGTATAGGTCGATGTTGTGCCGGGAACATAATACTGTTGGTTATTCGTATTTGTTACCTGAATGTCTGCTCCAGAAATACGTGTATCAATATCACTTTGCTGATTATTATCCATATTCGGATCAGGAGTTGTGCTCGAAACATTTGCCTGAAAAATGAAATTCCCAGTAAGCGAACCAGACAATTTAATAGTAACCGTCCATGTTAATATTCCGCCGGCGGGAATTTCAGGAATTGTTGTGTGAATGTTGCTGTTTCCGTCCTCGGGATCCGTATCAAGATCGTCGTCATCAGGACCAACCCATCTAAAATCCTCAATTCCTGCCGGAGCATTTGCCACCAACAATACGTTATGTGCTGTTACCGGGCCTGCATTTGCAACAACAATAGTATAAATATTAGTACCTGCCGGACTATAATACGACTTGTAATCATTTACGGTTACACTTAAATCCGCCTGTGAATATCCACCAACCGAAAAAATAAAGAAAATCAGAAACAGTAAAGCTTTCTTCATAACAATAATATTTTTATAAGTATTTTTCTTATGCAAAAAATCCAAAGATTTGTTAATTTTTATATTAAAAATCCAAATATAAATATAACCCCTAATAATCTTTGCTAAATTTGCAAAAAAATACAATTTTCATGAAAAATGTTATAATAAAAGAAACACAAAATCCCACTATACTTAAATTCGAATTCCCTGACTTTATTACCAAAAATTCCAACCACGAATTCAAGAATATCGACGAAGCCTCGAAATCGCCTTTAGCACAACAATTGTTTTATCTTCCATTCGTAAAAACCGTTTACATTTCCGGAAATTTCATTGCAATCGAGCGTTACAATATTGTTGAATGGAATGATGTAAAAGATGCCGTTGCCGAGCAAATCGACGAATTCATCAACAAAGGCGGAACAATAATCAAAGAAGAAGAACCAAAACCGTGGGAGAAGAAAAAACCCGCAACCGTTTACGGCGAAACCACGCCAAATCCATCCGTCCTGAAATTCGTCGTAAACATCATGCTCACCAAAACCGCAGCCGAGTTCAAGAATATCGACGAATCTGCCGCTTCGCCACTGGCAAAAGAACTTTTCAAATTCCCATACGTAAAAGAAATTTTTATCGACGAAAATTATGTTTCCGTCACCAAATACGACAGCTACGACTGGAACGAAATCACGCTCGAACTACGCAGTTTCATCAAAGAATACATCGAAAACGGCGGAACCGTAATCGACGAAGCCATCGCTGCGGCAAACCCAAAAATCGAAAAACAGAAAATCGACAACTTCGACAACCTCGATACGACTTCGCAGCAAATCATCAACATCCTCGAAGAATATGTAAAACCGGCGGTCGCAGCCGACGGCGGAAATATCCTTTTCGATTCCTACGACGAAACCGAAAAGCGCGTTAAAGTAATCCTCCAAGGCGCGTGCAGCGGTTGCCCATCATCGACATTCACACTAAAAAACGGCATCGAAAACATGTTAAAAGATATGCTGAAAGACGAAAACATAAAAGTTGAAGCGCTAAACGCATAAACAAAACCACAAAAATTGACTACTTTTAAGCGTTCCTTTTCGGAGCGCTTTTTTATTTTTTGAAGCTATTTCCTGCTGTCCGCTCTATCTTTTTTGTTTTTCTTCGTTCACGATCCAATCGCCGGAAATGCCACAATTGTCATCCCGGGCGCAGTCGAGGAAAAAAACAAAAAAGGATGCCGCTTCCATCAGGGCTAAAACATCCAACCATGAATGAACTTTCTCAAGAAACCAGTCCGTATCTGCTCCAGCACGCGCAAAATCCCGTGCATTGGAAAGCCTGGAATCCTAACGCATTATCCCAAGCAAAAGAAAACAACAAACTCATAATCATCAGTATCGGCTATTCGGCCTGCCATTGGTGCCACGTCATGGAACACGAAACCTTCGAAGACGACGAAGCCGCGCAAACCATGAACCAACATTTCATAAACATAAAAATCGACCGCGAAGAACGTCCTGATATCGATGCGGTTTACATGAAAGCTATACAAATCATGACCGGACGCGGCGGCTGGCCGTTAAATGTCGTTGCGCTTCCTGACGGTCGCCCGGTTTGGGGCGGAACCTATTTCCGCAAATCAGAATGGATCAATACGCTCGAAAATCTTCAGGAATTGCACGAATCCGATCCTGAAAAAATGATCGATTATGCCGAAAAACTGCATCAGGCGATCAACGCGGTCAGCAATCCGGTTCCGCCAATGAATGAAATGAATCCGCCCGAAAATCCGGTTTTCGATAAATCAATCCTGGAAAAGCTTACCGAAAAATGGAAAAAAAGCTTCGACCATGAATTTGGCGGAATGGCACGCGCTCCAAAATTCATGATGCCAAATAATTATAGCTTTTTGTTGCGTTATGCCTATCAAACAAACGATGCAGAATTGCTTGAATTTGTAAACCTAACCTTAACCAGAATGGCCTGGGGCGGAATTTTCGATACGATCGGCGGCGGATTTTCACGCTATTCTGTCGA
>CAZSDN010000033.1:8054-26549 GCA_964605595.1 uncultured Flavobacterium sp.
ATATGAAATGGCACGTTCCGCATTTCGAAAAAATGCTTTACGACAACGGCCAACTGGTTTCGCTTTATTCCGATGCTTATAAACTGACAAGAAATCCACTGTATAAGGAAATCATCGAAAAAACCCTCGAATTCGTTTCATCCGATTTAAGTAATGGAAACGGCGGCTTTTTTTCTGCGCTTGACGCCGACAGCCTTGATGAAAAAGACCATCTTGAAGAAGGCGCTTTTTATGTCTGGAAAATAGACGAACTGAAAAATTTACTTAACGAGGATTTTCAGCTTTTTTCGGACGTTTTCAACGTAAATGATTTCGGTTTTTGGGAACATGAAAATTATGTGTTGATCCAAAACCGCCCGCTTGATGAAATCGCCGAAACCCATAAAATTCCGCTTTCAGAACTTCAGCAAAAGAAACAATCCTGGGGAAAACTGCTTTACGCCGAAAGGCAAAAACGAAGCAAACCAAGGCTTGACGATAAATCACTGGCTTCATGGAATGCAATCATGCTCAACGGATTTGTAGATGCGCACACCGCGCTCCAAAACAGCAATTATCTGGAAACGGCATTAAAAACCGCAAACTTCATTATCAAAAATTTGTGGAGCGAAAACGGGAATTTATACCGGAATTTCAAAAACGGAAAAAGCACAATTAATGCCTATCTTGAAGATTATGCCCTCGTTATAAAAAGTTTCATTTCTCTTTATGAAGTGACATTTGACGAACAATGGCTTCATCATTCCAAGCAGCTGGCAGATTATTGCTTTGAGCATTTTCATGATTCCGGAAACGGGTTTTTTGCATTCACTTCCGATAACGATGAAGCGCTAATTTCACGTCATTTTGAAACTGAGGACAATGTAATTCCGGCTTCAAATTCGGTTATGGCCGGGAATTTATTCAGACTTTCTATATATTATGGCAATCCGTTTTATGAAGAAACGGTTTTAAAAATGCTTTCGCAGATTATTCCGACGATTGATTATCCTTCGGCTTTTTCGAATTGGCTGAATGTTTACCTGAATTTTTCGGGGCAAAACCGCGAATTGGCTATCATGGGAAAAGATGCACTTGAATTCGCAAACAAAGTGAAAGGCGAATATTATCCAAACCTGATTTTGGCCGGAAGCCACAAAGAATCAGGGATTCCGTTTCTTGAAAACCGTTTTTCAGAAGGAAGAACATTATTTTATGTATGCGAAAATAAAACCTGCCAATTGCCATCGGACTCATACGAAACCGTAAAAGAACAATTGAAAATTAACCGTTTGTAAATTCCTCTCAGACTTTTTCCTACATTTACGCATTATTAAAATGCTATGAAATTTATTTATACTTCAAAAATCCGCTTGACAATTTTTGCGTTTGCACTGCTTTTGAATCAGTTTGTTTTTTCGCAGGCGTTTACACAGAGCAATCTTCCAATCGTGATTATTTCGACAGATGGAGGCGTTGCAATTCCGGATGACCCGCGTGTTTTAGCCAATATGAAAATCATATACCGTGGCGAAGGAATGACTAATTTTGTTGCCGACCAGAACAATCCGGCTTACCTTAATTATAATGGCCGCATTGATATTGAGATTCGTGGCTCAAGTTCGCAAGCGTTACCTAAAAAGCAATTCGGATTGACCACGCGTTTAGCAGACAATGTTTCAAACAATAATGTAAGCCTGTTGGGAATGCCCGCTGAAAACGACTGGATCTTAAACGGACTTGCTTTTGATCCTTCGCTGATGCGCGATTACATTTCCTATAATTTATCCCGAAGCATGGGAAATTATGCTTCGCGCACGCAATATTGCGAAGTTATAATTAACGGCCAATACAATGGTTTATATGTATTGCAGGAAAAAGTAAAAGCCGACAGTAACCGGGTAGATGTGACAAAAATCGCAAATACGCACAACACGCTTCCAAACCTTTCGGGCGGTTATATAACCAAATGCGATAAAACAACAGGCGGCGACCCTATTGCCTGGTCGATGCAAACTTATTATGGCGGCTGGGTTGATTTCATCCATGAGCTTCCTAAACCTGAAAATGTTACAACACAGCAGGACACCTATATTGAAACACAGTTTATCAATTTAAAGAACAACGCGGCGAATCCTTCAATTACTAATGGTTATCCTTCGATTATTGATGTTCCTTCTTTTGTAGATTTTATTTTATCCAACGAATTGGCAAGTAATGCCGACGGATTTCAGATAAGCACGTATTTTCATAAAGATAAAAACGGGAAATTACGGGCCGGGCCGGTTTGGGATTTCAACCTGACTTACGGAAACGATTTGTTCCTTTGGGGTTATGACCGAAGCCATTACAATGTCTGGCAACTCGCGGATGATGAAAATGTTGGTGCGAAATTCTTTTACGACTTGTTCAACAACCCGACATTTAAATGTTATCTCGCCAGGAGATTCCATGAACTTACGCTTCCCGGTCAGCTTATGAATATCAATACGCTTACTACTTTTATTGATAATACGGTGAACCATATAAGTGCGGCGGCTGTTCGTGAGCAAAATTTATGGGGGACGATCCCAAACTGGCAAGGTGAAATAGCAAATCTTAAAATATGGCTCAATCAGCGTATCAACTGGATGACTGCAAACTTAGGATCATATAATGCCTGTAATAACATCACGTTACCTTCTTTAGTAATTACCAAAATCAATTATAATCCCGGCACCGGCGGAAGTTTCACAAACAGCAACGATCAGGAATTCATAGAAATTAAAAACACGGGAAACCAACTTGTAAACCTTACCGGAGTTTATTTTCGCGGAACTGGATTTGTTTATCAGTTTCCGGCAAACCAAATGCTCCCGGCAAATGCAAGTGTTTACCTGGCAAGCAATGCTACCGTTTTTCAGAACCGTTACGGGTTTGCCGCAAATGGCGAGTTTACGCGGAATATGTCTAACAGCAACCAGAATCTGGTTTTGGCAGATGCTTTTGGAAATGTGATTGACAGCGTACATTATTATGATAGCGCGCCATGGCCAAATGCTGACGGAAACGGCTATTTTCTTGAACTGACAAATACAGCTTTAGATAATAACATGGCTTCAAGCTGGACGGCAACAGATATGAACTCCCTTTCTACAGAAAATTTCAATTCCGAAACATTATCCGTCGCGCCAAATCCAGCAAACGATTTATTGCTTATAAAAACTCCAAATGTTATTTCAGAAGTTTCGATTTTTGATATAGGCGGAAGATTGATCAAAACAATTTCAGCTGTATCAAATAACGTTGAAGTAAATATCGCATCGCTTTCATCCGGAATGTATATTGTAAAAGTTACATCAGGCGATAAATCGGAATCACGCAAAATTTTAAAAATGTAATTTCTCCCACAAATACTAAAATTGTAAATTTGCCTCCGGTTGTTCAAATGCCCGAGGCTTTTTTAATTTTTTACCATGAATATCGAAACAAACTACATTACAGATTACGCTACACATTTGTTTAACTTAATGATTGAGTATTCGCCAAAATTGATTTCGGCCGTATTTATCCTGACCGTTGGCCTTTATGCTATCAGGCTGATTAACCGCCTTGTGAAGAAAATAATGGTGCAGCGCGACCTTGATCCGACACTTTCAAAATTCCTCGCCGACATTCTGCTTTGGGCTTTGCGTGTGATGCTTTTTGTAACATTCATTTCCAAACTCGGAATTGAAACCTCATCGTTTGTTGCAGTTCTAGGAGCCGCCGGACTTGCCGTTGGTTTGTCGCTTCAGGGTTCACTTTCGAATTTTGCGGGCGGAATGCTGATTATTCTTTTCAAGCCTTTCCGCGTAGGCGATACTATCGAAGCTCAGGGTGTTAGCGGTAGCGTGCTCGAAATCCAGATTTTTGTAACCAAATTGATTACCGGGAATAACCAAACGATATTTGTCCCGAACGGTGCTTTATCAAACGGAACGATTGTTAATTATTCGATGCAGGGAATCCGTCGTGCCGACCTGGTTCTTTCAGTGGCTTATGATGCCGACCTGAAAAAAGTAAAAGACATCATTTTAAAGGTTATGAAAAACAATCCGAAGGTTTTAAAATCGCCCCAACCTTCAGTTTCAGTTACCGAACTCACCGACAGTTCCATTAAACTTGCGGTGCGCCCGTGGGCAAAAAATGCCGATTACAGTGATGTTATCTCAGATACGCTCGAAAACAGCAAAGCCGAATTGTACAACGCCGGGATCGAGATCCAGCCGTTTGTTAAAGAATCTTCCAAAACGTTTTCTTCCGAAAAATAAACATACATTCGTTATAACAATTTCAAAATCAATCAATATGAAAAAAATCACTTCTTGCATCACAGTTATTTTAGCAATTATGGTTAGCAGTTGCAAATCGGATGAAAAAAAACAGGATTTTACAGCAATAACCGACAGTTATTTCGATGAAAAAAACGCACTTTCTCCATTAGAAGCTACTCAGAACGGACAGAACGAATACAACGGCCAGCTTCAGCTTGAGATGACCGACAGCTATCGCAAAATGCAATTTGATTTTTTTGATAAATATGAAAAAGAGCTCGCAAAAATCGATCAGTCCCAACTTTCCGAAGAAGAAAAAAACAGCTACGAAATCATTAAATGGGAAACTTCAATTGGAAAAGAATTATTGAAACGGCCAACAAACCTGTTGCCAATCCAGCAATTTTGGGGGCCTTATTTGACAATGGCGCAATTTGCCGGCGGAACAAGCGCGCAGCCTTTCAAAACCGAAAAAGATTACCGTAATTTCCTGGCCAGAATGGAAAAATATGCCATTTGGCTTGATTCGGCGCAAGCTTACATGAAAAAAGGAATTGAAAAAGGCGTTGTACTTCCGAAATCACTTATCGTAAAAGTGGTGCCGCAATTTGAAAATATGATCACGGCAAAAACCGAAGACAACATTTTTTATACAACGATCAAAACGATGCCCGCAGATTTTCCGGAGAATGTAAAAAAAGAGCTTACAGAAAAATATACGGCGACAATTAATGAGAAGCTGGTTCCGCGTTTTAAAAACATGGCCGATTTCCTTAAAAATGAATACCTTCCGGCCGGAAGAACGACAAGTGGCATCGGTAGTTTTCCTTTCGGGAAAGACCTTTATGCAGCGTATGTAAAACAATGGACGACGACCGAATTGACTCCGGATGAAATCCACGAAATAGGTTTGCAAGAAGTCGCAAGGCTGAATGCCGAAATGGAAAAAGTAAAAATACAAGTTGGTTTTAAAGGAACGATCAAAGAATTCTTTGACCACGTACGGAATAAAAAAGAATTGAAACCATTTACAAAACCCGAACAGGTTATTGCAAATTTCGAGCGTATCTATGCCATCGTAAAACCGAACGTTGACAAATTATTTTCTTTACAGCCAAAAACAGCATTTGAAATACGCCGTACGGAAGCTTTCCGTGAAGCAAGCGCAAGCGCAGAATATAATCCTGGTGCTGCCGACGGTTCCCGCCCTGGCGTTTTTTATGTCCCGATTCCGGATGTGACCGCTTATAACATGTATGCCGATGAAGACCTGTTTCTGCATGAAGCTATTCCGGGGCATCATTTTCAGGTTTCATTGCAGCAGGAAAATGCTGATTTGCCCGATTTCAGAAAATTCAACTGGTTTGGCGCTTATGGCGAAGGCTGGGCATTATACACTGAAAGTTTAGGGAAAGAACTTGGTTTGTATAATGATCCGTACCAGTATTTCGGAATGCTGGGAAGCGAGATGCACCGTGCGATTCGTTTGGTTGTCGATACCGGCATCCATAGCAAAGGCTGGACAAGGGAACAGGCAATTCAATATTCACTGGATAATGAAGCGGAAGGCGAAGCGAGCATCATTGCCGAAATCGAGCGCTACATGGCAATTCCGGGTCAGGCTTTATCCTATAAAGTCGGCCAATTGAAAATCATGGAACTGCGCAAAAAAGCCGAAACCAAAATGGGGAATAAATTCGACATTAAGAAATTCCACCAGATCGTGCTGGAATCTGGTAATATGCCTTTAGCTTTGTTGGAGAAAAAAGTCAACAATTGGATTGGCGGGAAGGGATAATTATGTTTAAGTTAAATGTGCTGTCCTAAAATAATGTATAATGGAATTCTGAACATAAAAGTTAACAAAATAGGTGGTTTTCCCTCATTGAAATATCCTTATCGCTTTGTAGGGATTGCTATTGCCCCTTCCCTGAAGGCAAAATACAATTTTTGCACAATATGATTTTACGTGTAAACCGTATTATTTCTTAATTTATTATGTGAAGGAAATCATTTACACACTATTTTTAGGACAATGCTTAGTTAAAAGAAAATCCTGCAGCAGTGAATATCTGATTAATAGTTCTTTTCGCTTATTTTTCCTTGCTGTAAAACAACATTGCACCTGTCTAATGTATAGATGGCAAATGCGGCTTCTTTTTCTGAAGCGTATTGGTATTCTTTACCGGCAAAATTGAAATAATATATATTCAGCTTATCCCATCTGGATATCTTGTAATCTACGGGATATCCTCTTTTTGTCGAAACATCCGCATGACAGCAAAATGTTATGATTTTTGAAGAAAACTTACCGTTTTGATAGCTGTTTCCTACTTCATTCCATTTGTTGTTGTCGGGGTTAACGATTTTGATTTTTCCTGATTCCAGTTCTTTTTCACATGCTGATTTTTCCTGTGCTTTTGTTGCAAAACAAGATATCAAAAGAAGGATTGTTAGAGTTGTTTTTGTTTTCATAAATGGTTGCGTGTTTTATTTTTTGATTATTTTATAACTTTTTGTTGCCTTATCTGTTGTTATTTTTATAACGTATGTTCCTTGCAGGAGCTCGTTAGTGCTTAGTTTATACATTTCGGCCTGGTTTATTTTTTTTGCTATGATTAGCCTGCCGGAAAAATCAAAAAGCTGAACCTGTTGGGCTAAGACATTATCAAAAACCAAATTTAGCTCGTCTGTAAAAGGATTGGGGTAAATTGTTATTCCACTTTCTATGATAGGGTTTACAATGTCATTACTCAACATATTCTCTGTAACCATATACGTTTCAGAATAAAACATACAGTCGTTTATGGCAACACTAAAATGATATGTTCCCGTTTGTGATGCTTCATAAAATTGGTTATTTGCACCCATAATAGGCTCATTGTCCAGATACCATTGTACATTTTCATTTACAGAAGCAGCAAGAATGTTATCAATAGACTGAATGAATAAATCGTCTAAACCAATTGAGGTTACATTGACAGATACATATTCAGAAACTTCTATGCTTCCGTTTCCACAAGTATTACTTGATGTCATTTCTACCCAAATTTGTTCATTACTTTGCAAATCATTAGCTGAATACAGATTATTATTTGTTCCTACTGTTATCCCGTTACGTTTCCAAGTATATTGGGGATTATTTCCCGCATTGACTGGATTTGCTATAAAAACAACTAATTCTCCATCACAAATTTCTGTTTTTGATTGGTTTACAGAAACAGAAGGAACAATACCTGCAACAATATTGAAAGTATTTGTTTCATTACTTGTTATACTTGGGTTACTTGCTACAATTCGTATTTTATATGAATTTCCCTCAACAATATCAGAAGGTATAAAAATGTTTAATGTTCCTGAACCACTATTGGTAAAAGAATATAGTTCTTGGGAATTGGTAAAACTTCCCTGATTATTGGATAATTGTACTATAAAGCTATTTTCTGAGCCATAAACACCCATAGCTTGATAAGACAGATCTATAACTGAACCTTGACAATAATTTAGCCGAACATCATTAACAACAATGTTATTAGGAGTTCCTCCTGTTGTGGACTTTAAGATTCCTGAAACCCCTGAAACAAAAACCATATTCCCATCTACAACACTTAAATGAGCTTTAGATTGAGTTGTATTCGGAAAATCAGAGTGAATTTCATTTATATCCCAAGTTTCGCCTCCATCTGTTGTTTTTGCCAATTTTTTGTTTAATAAATTGATGTACCCAACATTTTCATTTATAAATTCTATTTGGGAATAAGAATTAATTGTTGATTGAACATTAAAAATATTATGAGCCGTCCAAGACAAACCTCCATCAATGGTTTTTAGCAAAGTTCCATATAATGTCATGGCGAATCCTCTCTGTTCATTAACGAAATAGATGGTTGCTAAATTTGTTCCTGAATTTGGAATATGAAAATAACTTTGGGCCCAAGTATTTCCTCCGTCTGTTGTTTTGAGAAATATTTTATCAAAAGCATTGTTTGCAGAATAAGAGGTTGCCCAACCTAAATTTTCATTCAAGAAAAATACAGAACTTACGGGTTTTGAGAAAAGACCAACTGTAAGCCACGTATTGCCTCCATCTGTTGTTTTATAAATCGCTCCATCTTCATTACTATTGGCTATAAAACTTCCGAATGTCGTGTATCCAAGGTTCTCATTAACAAAATAAACATCTGTAATTGTCCTGTCAAATGTATGTGCTTCGCTCCATGAGTTTCCAAAATCTGTTGTTTTAATCAGTTTTCCCATACTAAAACCTAACCAGCCATAACCTCCGTTAAGCCATGAGCTACAATGCAGCTGGCTTTCAATATTATTTTCAACAACATTATTTTGAATAAAATTCCAAGAAATACCTCCGTTATTGGTTATTCCAATTCCATTATATGCATTATAAACTACTCCCTGATTAGGGTTGAAAAACTTAACGCCTCCAATAGAAGTTCCTAAATGAGTAGAGGTTATAGTGCCGAAAATTCTGTTAAAAGAAGTATTTACTTGTCCTGATGTATGTGCAGAAATTCCTTTTAAATCAGTATTTTGATAATAATCTTTATTCACTCCTGTTCCATTATATTCTAAAACAATAAAAGAGTACGTTTCATTTGGTTCTAAACCAGTTACATCTACATAATTTCCTGTTCCATCATAGACAACTTTTGTATAATTTGTGTAGGTACTTGCAGTATAACCTGTGTAAATTCCTGAAGCCAAAGAAAAATTTGAGTTGGCATTATAATTTCTTTCATCGGCTGTTTTATATGGCAATTCAGCATTAGCACTTGCCAACACTAAACATTTTTCGCCATTTCCTCTTGTCCAATTTAATCGAAGACTGTTTCCGGTTACATTAGAAATTGTATAATTGGAAGCATTGATAGTTGGTTGGTTTGGATTACTAACAGTAATCGGGGTAGCAATCCAGTTATTGTCCTCAGATAATTCGTGATTAAAATCAATCTCGTATCCATATCCGCTAAAAGAATAGTCAATAGCGGCTATTAGATAATAATTACCAGTTGGTAAATCTATTGGTAATCTTACATTATTTGAAGTTTTAGTGATAATTGTATTTATAGGGGAATTTAATAGTTCATTAAAAAAAGTGCTATAATTTAATTTTCTATCATTTGAAGACAATAAGTTGTCTTCTGACAAATAATATTCAACTAATATATTCGAACTTGTTGGTTGTCCTTGTCCGATATTTTTAAACGAACTTGTTACAGAGAATTGTTGTCCGGAACTAACAGTAACAGGACTTATGTTTATTAATACTGCTTCAAAATCAGGTAAAGCTGACTGTACGGTAATCGGTATAGCAAAAATATTATTGTTTTCGTTTGATTCTTCTACATTGACAGCTCCGTCAGCTTGTACCAAAATAAAATATTCTCCTGTTTGTACCCAACTCGGCATTAGAATTGTTTTAGAAAAATCGATACTGCTTTGGCTTGGTATTGCCTGTTCAACAATAAAATCATTTCCTGAAAAATAATAATCACCACTATTTAACTGATTATCTTCCGACAAATAAAATTTTGTCCAAGTTTGGATGTAATTAGGATAATCTGTTCCTAAATTTGCAATCTTTCCGTTGACAGTAAAATTTTGGTTAATTACAACTCCTTCATTAATATTAGCATTTGAAACTACTAAATCAGGAAATAACTGGTTTGGATTAAGTATTTGAGTGTTTAAACTGGCCATACCACTCAAATTATTTGCACTCTCATAAGCAGTCAATATAACCGACGCATTTCCTTCTTCTCCCATAGCTACTGTTGCATTAAGAGTTCCTTGTCCGCTTAATAATATAGCATTCCCGGAGGTTGACCAAACAAGCGATGTATAATTATTCGTTACTGAACCTGTTACAGAAATATTTGTATTTGTCGTAAAAGGCATTGCCGGACTCCAAGATAATGAAACCTGTGGAGCTTGTGGGATAAGCGAATTTAATGTTGTTCTGACCGACATAGGAGGATTATTATAATTGTAAACCACATTAGAATCACTATTCCCGTTATATTCATAGACCGTAATTCTATATTGGGTATTTGCCTCCAATCCTGTTATGTTGACCGATGTTCCTGTTCCTGTATATACTACTTTTGTATTAGATCCATTAAATATAGCCGGAGCAGAGTTATAGTTGCTATTTCCCGTATATATTACTTGCGGGTCAGGAGCATCTTGTGAGTTAGTTCCTACTTCGTGACAAGTTACGATACAAGCAGTGCCATTTCCTCTTGTCCAGTTTACATTCATAGAATTCTGGGTAATGTTATATACGTTTAAAGAATGTGCCGGAGAAGAATTTCCAGTTGATGAACCTCCTACATTTACAAATATTTCAGATTCACGAGATGTTCCGTTGGTGTTAGAAGTATAAGTATATATTTTAAATTGTGTAAGTTGTGTAACTTGTGGTGCTGTAAATGTTACACTTGAAAAGGTTGCATTGTTTGCAGTAAGGTTTGCGCCGTTTTTCTCCATTGACCAAAAGTAATGCTGGTTTGCGCCACTTGTGTAATTTATAACAATAGAACCTCCCGCATTACACGAAAACTGTAATTGTGACGGTTGTGAAGTAGAGGCTTGAGTGGGGGTAGTCGTATTATCATATTTTTCACCTATTTGTACAAAATCTGCTACATTTCCTTCATCAAAGCTACTAAATGCTTGGTAAAATTCATTTTCATTTGATTGTTCTTCTGAAGTTCTGTAATGAGCAAGTCCTAATTTTTTAGATTTGTACATAACGACATTGGTAAGCATTTTTGCCATTATCCCTCTTTTGATAGGCTCAGTACCATTTACCGTATATGATGCTCCTGGAGGCAAAAGATTTGACTTGCTGTAATCATAAAAATCCCATACGTTTTCAGTATGCCAAAAGTTGGCAGAGGACTCTCTTATATCTACTAAACGAAGAAGTTTTGTCATTTCCAATTGTAAAGACTGGTCGTTATGAACGGGGACTATTCTTCTTGATGTAAGATTCGCCCAGTTAGATTGTGCCAAATCATTTTCTGTTATCTGGAAAACATGGTTTATCAACTTACACATCTCTCCAATAGTAACCGCATTTACAGGATTGAAACTATTGGTGGCTTGTATATATCCGTAATTTCTCAAGGTTTGTATGTGTTTGAAAAACTCAGAAGTTTGAGGAACATCACTAAAAGCCCCATTTTGAGTAGTGGAAACATTAATATTTATAAGCCCTAAACGTACAGCTGCTTCAACCAATATTTTTGCGGCATGTTGCCTTTCCAATAAGTTGTTTGCTCCAAAACTAGTAAGGCTGTTGCCCCTGAACAATCCTAAATCTGCTCCTTTTGTGATATAACTACGCATCCAAATATTAGAGCCTATATCTTCAAAAGAATTTATACTCGAAAAATTTGCAAAGTATAAGCTGTTATTTTCATAGGTTTTGGTTTGTCCTCCTGAGGTAAGTTTTAGACTGATGTTTCTGAAATCATGACTGTTTGAAATATGAGAGACATCTGAGGGTTGTAATTGAACCCGTAACCTCATCCATTGCTTATTGCCAACAAAATGCTGATTGTATGAAGTAATCCTGCTGTTTGGGATAACACTGCCATTAGCAACTCTTAACTCCGAAACCATGTTCGGGTTGAAATTTCCCGAAAATGAATCATTATCAAAATACAAATAAAAAGGCTTCGGATTTTGAACACTGCCTCCGTAGATGGATAAAGACTGGTTGAGGTCTTTATATAATTCAGAAATATTTTGGGAAATATAAGGAGAGTTACATTTAGTAGGAAGACCCGCATTTGAATTAATATCATCAAATACTACTGGTAAAGACGGCTTCCACCAATTTGATGTCTGCCCACAAGGAGATGCGCTTTGAACTTGAAAATGTAAATGTGCTCCACATGAATAGCCCGTATTTCCCATTGTTGCAATTACTTGTCCTTGAACAACATAATCCCCTTCTTGAACTAATACACTATTATACGCTAAGTGTAAATATAGTGCTTCTGTCCCATCTCCATGATTAATAATAACATAATTTGCGTCATTTGAATAAGCTGAGTTACAAGCACCAATATTACTGTTTTCTTTTACAGCTCTTACACACCCCCCTCTTGTAGCAACAATTGTTGTGATGTTTCCTACAAAATCAATTGCATTGTATGAGTAACAAAGGTTATTGTTTGATTCTGGAGGACAATGAGACCCACAAGGTCCGTGACCGTTTCTTGAAACAGCAACACTAGCGCCTGATGTAAAAGGTAGTTTATATTGCCCCCAAACATTCCCAACTACCAACAAAAACAAACTAATAATAACTGCCTTTAAAGTAATTTTTCCTTTCATGTTATTTTCTAAATAAAAATTGACTATCACCAAATTTCCACTAAACTCTCCAATAAACAATATATCGTGCATGAACCGTATCAATTTGTGCATGAACCGTAAACGCAACCAGAAAAATCTAACGCATAATGCGTAATTTTGGCGTATGGGTTTATCGCGGCGGTTATTCTTTTTGCTTTTAGTTCCTTTGCTGTCAATGGGGCAGGAACTGCCTGTTTGGGAAAATAGCGTGCATCTGTATAACCGCTTTACTACAGGAAAAGATTTCCAGAATGCAGTCGCAGTAGTGGCAGCCAAGGATGGCAGTATCATCGTACAGCCTCATACTAAGCCTGTTTTCAAAATTGGCAACCACGATTATTCTGAAATACTGCCAAATGTGGGTGCAAGAGGGGCGATACTAAAGATTGAGCATTTTGGAGAGACAGACTTGCTCTTGTTCTATAACGCTGTGATTATCAAAAACAACGGCATAGAAACTCCGCTTTTGAACTTTAAAGAACTTTACTCTGTGAATGGGTATATTTATTCGCTTTCAAAAAAAGTATATTTTTCGGTTTTCTTTGAACACAAGAACCAAACAGTTTTCTATTCGTATGATGGGCATATATTGGAAAAGATAATAACCGTCAACTTTAAGAATTACTATCACTTGGCTTCATTTGGCGATGAAATTTATATTGTTGAAAGGGACATGACAAAAAATCAAACGTTACTCTATGATTTCAAAACCGGGAAACTGGTTAATATCAAAGTGTATCCTTTCTATTCTGATTATCTGCATTTTCTTTCCAAAGAAGATGTATATTATCAAAAAGGCAAGAAGTTGTTCTATTACAAAAACGGGAAATCAATTCAGGTTTTAAAAGAAGTTAGTCTTCCATACTACCTTTCGGACTTATGCTATTACAATAATAAAAGCTATAGCTTATTCTATAATGTTGACGAACAATTTAATCTTAAGCAGGAATATTGTACTTCCTTAATTGAGAGTGTTCATCAAAATGTCTATTCGCCCGAGTCGGCCAGCTTGTATCTCGGCACAGGAAACCACTTTATGAGAATGTTCAAATACCTCAGGAAATACCCGAGGATTTACAATAAAACCAATTCCGGCCAAATCTTTAGCCTGATCCAGGCCAAAGACGGCAAGATATGGGCAGGTTCTTACGACGGGAATATTAGTGTAATTGACAACGGGAAAATACAGGAAAGCAAGATACACGATTTCAGGATCATGAACGGCGGGCTTGCTTTTAAAGACAAGGTTATCTTAAATGCAGAACATAGAAAAGGAATACTATTGTTCAAAGAACTGAACCGGTTCGAAAAAATATCGGATACTATTACCGCGTATTATAATTACATCAGCAGCGACAGTATCTTTTATGCCGGGACTTACCGTTACGGAATAATGTACAAACCGGTAAAAGACATCGAAAACCGGAACATAAAATGGAAGTTCGCAGGAAGCAAAGAAGGGATTAAACTGCAAAATTGCCTGACCATCACAGAAGACAAATACGGAAATATATGGACTGCCAGGGCATCCGAAGGTATTGCCGTTTACCAGCCCGAACAGGATAAGGCGAAAACCTGGCTGATAAACGACAAGAAAATAACCTATGGAGCCAGAGCGATGCTGAAAGACAGCCGTAACACGCTCTGGATAGGAACCTCGGCAGGAAACCTGGTTTATTGGAACGGAAAGCACAAAAACGATTTTGCAGACAACAACTTCATTAAAATAAACCATCCATTGCTGTATGATTCGCAGCAGTCGATAACATTTATTCATCAGTGGAATGGCTGGCTCATTTTAGGCGCGACCGACAAGGCACTATTATTCGACCTCAACACGTGGTATAAAACCGGGAAAGCTATTGTAAAATACCTGAATCCCATCGAAGCTTCTCTTACGAGCACTACCGAACAGAATGCGGTATTTACTGATTTTCGGGATAAAACAATATGGTTCAGCACTTCGGATATGCTTTATCAATGGGATATTGCCAATTGGCTAAAGCTTCCTGAATTTAAAGCGGTTCCGAAAATCCATATCAGCAGCGGAAGAGAATCATTTGTCAAAGAAAACAATGCCAAGCTGGAACTAAAGCCCACGCAGAATTCTTTCAATATCGAGGTGCGTTACCAAACGAAAGATAACATGCCGCGCTATATCAGCGGAGAGCTTGTATTGGACGGGGAAAAATCGGTTGCGAAGAATGTCGGCCTCGATCATAAATTTCATTTTCAGAACCTTTCTTCCGGAGATTATACGTTCCATCTCCTTGTATGCCAGCAGGGCGGTACTTACGACACATATGAATTTCCTGTTACGATACGGAAATTTTTCTGGCAGGAATGGTGGTTTTGGGTTCTCGTTTCTCTTTTTCCCATAAGCTTTACCATATATTATTTTAATAATAAAAGAGAAAAAGAAAAGAGAAAAAAAGAAATCATACAGCTAAACATCAATACGCTAAGCAATCAGTTCCGCCCCCATTTCATGCTCAACGCGCTCAATAGCCTGGGAACCGATATGGACGATAAGCCGCATGCAGAAAAAGTGATCAGCAGGATTGGCGAGAACATCAATTTGATGTATGATTATTCCCAGAACAATAAATTTTATATTTCCTTTGAAAGCGAATGGAAACTGGTCGAGAACACCATCGAAATCCATAAACTTATTTTCATCAAGGAATTAGAGGTAACTATCAGCCGGTTAGAAATTATCCCATACAATTACAAAATTCCTCTAGGAATAATACAAGTTTGTGTTGAGAATGCACTTCTTCATGGTATCAGGCACCGCAAAATTGTACCTTACATCTTGAATATCAATTTTTCGAGCGATAATAAATACTATCTTATAGATATTATCGATAATGGTGTCGGCAGGAAAAACTCATCTAATATCTATGGTTTTAAAAGAAACGGGACCGGGCTCAAAAATATTTCGGCTCTTATGGAAATCATTAATTTAGCGATTCCCGATGCGGTAAAAATTACAATTACTGATGATGTTCATTCCGATATGAACTATCCCGGAACAAAAGTCCAAATCAAATTACTGAAAGAAATCAACTATGACAAGTTTAAAATATAAGTATCTGGTCATTGAAGATGACACCAACGTATGGGCAAATATTGAAAGAAGGATGGGCAAGTTCAACGACTGGGAAGCGGTTGGATTTTCTTCGGAATTGGATGACGCCTTGCAAAAGATACAAATTTCAAAGCCGCAGCTTGTTTTCTCTGACTGGAGCATAAGAGGCGGTAATGCTTTCCAGATACTCGATTACATAAAAGGCATCAGCGATTATGATCCTTATATCATCTTTTTTACCGGCTATCAGTCTGAGCATCCTGAGATCCCGCAGGAAATCCTGAACAATTACCCCATGGTCAAAAAGTATCTGGTAAAGCCTGTGTATGAAAACCTTACCGAAAATCTTTCGGCTTATGTCAACGAAGCAAAGGAACAATACCTTGTTAAACTTCAGAAAACACCTATTTTTATAGAGAATGAGCTGCGCCAAAAGATTAAATTCATACCGGCAGATTCCGTTGCGGTTCTTCAATGCGAAGAGAACCCGCGTAGGAAAATACTCTATCTGAAAAACCATGAGGGAATTTTCCTGAAGCAAACATGGGAAAGTATCCTCGAATTCTTGAACCTGTACAAAATCGATTATTTTGTTTGCCATAACCGAAAATCAATTATTAATAAATCTTATATTACCAAGATCAGCAAACCGTTCATCTGGATGGAAAACGATATAAAGATCAAGGTTTCAAGGGAAAGATGGGATGAGTTTTAAAATTACTCATCGCCCTATATATTATAAAAAATAAATCCTGTCGGCATAAACCAACAGGATTTAAAAATTAAACTAAATAAAACTACTTCCTTATTATATTGATTGTCTTGATCTCGTTATTTGCTGTAATGGCCTTGACAAAATAGCTTCCGCTTGGTAAAGCCTGCATATCTATTGTTGTTTCGGCAGCATTTACTGATTTTGACATTACTTTCTGCCCGAGTACATTAAAAACGGATAAACTGGCAATTCCGTTAACATAGGTAAGATTCAATACATTTTCCACAGGATTCGGATATGCTTTCAATGCAGAAATATCATACGCAGGTGTTGACAATGTACCACAAGAAACCTTTTTAGACCTTATGAGTGATTGGCCCTGGCACATTTCTGAAAGATGGACATAAAAACGTACCGGCCCGGATGTATTGGCCGTCCAAATAAGGGGTGAAGTTCCCCAAGCCAAAGCGGTATTTCCATCATCGGAACCGATTGTGACCAAATCAGGCACTCCGGAACTATTGGTTCCCGTGCTTGAAAATTCATATGTAACTCCTTCAAAAACCTCAACATTACAATAATCGCCTGCATAAGCATCAATCACGGTTTCCACCGAACCATCGCACAGAGGTGAAAAGGTTTCTTCAGGATATTGGCCACCGTTCATGCAATAGCCGTTAGGAGTAAATCCTCCGGTTGTAAAACTATATACTTCACAAGGCGGAACGTAATCGATAAGAAAAATGCCAAAGGTATTTTGTGGAAGCACTTTCCAGTAGTAGGTCTTATTTGCACTCAAACCGAAAATAGTAAGACTTAATTCTTGTGTGTGGGCTAAGAGAGAAAGCGAAGTAGGCGTTAGTCCTATATAGATATTATAAGCGGTTGTTGGCACAATACTCACTGGCACATTCCATGTAAGCGTTAATCCGGGTTGGCTGTTGATGCTTAACAGTTCTACATCCGTAGCGTTATTTACAGGATATGTAAGTACCGGGCAAACCGGATAGAAATCAGGGCAAACACTCAACTGATTTACATGCCCGCTTTGAATCGAAGGACAATTTGTCTGATCGTTGACAAGCTGATAACTCATACGTGACGCATAAGGAAACGGGCCTAAATGGATTATCCCTGTTTCAGTAACGGTAGTAAATGCTACTGTGCCATTAGTAGTACCCACATATAGTGTATGCGATGTAGCTGTTCCCATGCTTGTGATATTTACATCGACAAAATATTCGGAACCAACCGTACATTCGGATATTACGGTATGCGTCATTGTAGCATAATCGCAAGGTTCAATGTAAACAATTTTAAATGGGTTGTATGAGCCACTGGTTTCAAGTGCATCAAGCAATAAAAGATATTCAGTACCGGCGATAAGGTCTTCAGAACCTATATAATTGCTAAAAAAATCACTTGAAGTCAGTTCGATCCAACCAGAATCGCAAACGGCATCCGCTACTTTATAAAACAACCCTATTGGGTTAACTGGTAATTCTTCTAAAGTTTCACCATCCCATTGCGTTTCAACTTTATAACGTCCTGTAATTGTTGGTGTAAAGGAATATAATTTTTCCTTGCCCTTGAACCACGGAGCTGAGAAATCCCAGGCTCCTGCTCCCGATCCTATTGTGCATTCTGTTATTTCATCAACGGTTATAACTGTGGCTTCTGAACATAAGGGCGGACAGATTGCCAATGTAAGCAAGTTGCTGGTGATAACACATGAGGGCTGTTCCGGATCGGCAACATTAATTAGTACAGCCGTGCCCAAAGCATAAGGTCCAAACTGTAGCACACCTGTTTCTGTTGCTGTTTGTGCGGGGCTTCCCTGATTATCAGTTAATTTCAATGACGCAAGCGATCCCATGCTCGTTACATCTACGTCAATAAAAAAGCCTGGAGTCACATTACAATTGGAAGCCGTTTTAAAAGTTGCAGTAGGAAGATCGCAATCAGCCACATACCATTGAAGCGTATAAGCTCCGTCGTTCTGGTCTTCATTCCATCCGGCTCCATAC
>CAZSDN010000034.1:0-25203 GCA_964605595.1 uncultured Flavobacterium sp.
GCTTTGCGTTGTTGGGAATTATAAGTAAAAATACAATTTTGAAAGCAATTCACAACTACCTCATATTTATACTGCGCAACGAACCGGTTGGGAATTATAAGTAAAAATACAATTTTGAAAGCAATTCACAACTATTTAACTCTAAAGCAGCTATTAAAGTACGTTGGGAATTATAAGTAAAAATACAATTTTGAAAGCAATTCACAACAATACTTTCTGCATCACAGATGGACATATCGACTATCATGGAGCCAATGGTCATATAGCAAAAGTTCCTGCAAAGTATGATGCGATACCAATTGCCAACACCGTAAATACCAAGAATTTAAAACTGAATTACTTAATCACCAACAAGGCAAGACAGATTTTCTTACCTTCATTAAAATGTGTGCAAAAGTTGGCATTAAAAAATGGTCAATTTGCATGGATAAAATGACCTGCACCTACTACGACAAAATTGGAAATGCGGTCTTGATAGAAGAAATTTCGCAGTAGGGTTACAACATAGTGTGGCTGCGTCCGCCGATTATCGCAACCTTTCGCCTAAAGTTTTCTTAAACGCCCCTCCTCTAACGACTATTCTTTCTAACTTACTATTGATTTAAAAATCAGCAGTATGGACGCTATAGCAAAAACAAAAAAGAGTTTTGTAGATAAAACAGTAGTAATTACCGGTGCAAGCAGCGGCGTTGGACGTGCAACAGCCGAAGCATTTGCAATGGAAGGCGCAAATGTAGTCATTGTTGCCCGAGGACAGAAAGGCGTTGATGAAGTTGTAGCCTATTGTAAAGGGTTAAATGCAACCGCTATTGGTGTTTGCGCAGATGTATATATTGCTGAAGACGTTGAAAAAGTTGCTAATGAAGCATTGAAAATCAACAACCGCATTGACATTTGGATAAATAATGCCGGTGTTATGGCCAGCGGAAAGTTTGAAGAAATCCCGATGGAGATTCACGAACAGGTCATCAAGACCAATTTATTCGGTTACCTGCATGGAGCGTATAACGCAATCAGGATTTTCAAGAAACAGGATCACGGAATTTTGATAAACAATATTTCTATTGGCGGTTTTATGCCTACGCCCTACAGTGCGGTGTATTCTGCATCGAAATTTGGAATCAGGGGAATGATGGAATGCCTTCAAGGGGAAATTTCCAACAGAAAAAATATCCATGTATGTAATGTTTATCCTCAATTGCAAAATTCTACCGGGAATTTACATTCGGCGAAATATTCGGGCTTTGCACAAAAAATTCCGGTGATAGCCTCTGATCCGCGTGAAACTGCTGCAACAATGGTTGCATTGGCGAAACATCCAAAAAAAGAGCAATTTCCTGATTTTACAGCTGCTGCCCTTACGAATCTTTACAGGCTTTTCCCGAAAACAATTATCAATACTGCATCGGCAGCCGTGCGATTAAAAATGCGGCTTAACCGGAACAAAGCTGATGAAGCCGGAAATGTTCTGGAAAACTCTAAAGAACCGTTACGGGTTTATGGAAACCCACCTAAACCATTGGCGGTAACAAATGTCGGATTGGCTTTGCTGGCAGGTTTGGGTATTGGGATTGGGTTGGTTGCACTGGGCAAAGGAGGTGAATAATAAACTTAAAAATCAGGGTAAGTTACCTTTGATTCCAAGAACTAATTTCCAATTTGGATACATAAGATGTACTTTAACTACTCCTGACACCAACAAAAAGATATTATCGTAGTACATTTGCTATGAAATATTAAATCAATAAAATTGAATACCACTTCTAAAGTTTTACTTATCCTACTAAATGTTGTATGGGCGACAGCAATAGGCCAGGTGTCATTTGGCGAACCTCAAAAAATTAACGACAACTGGAAATTTGCCATCCAAGATAATCAAGATACAAAAGAAGTTAGTTTCAGTGATAAAGATTGGCAGACTGTAAGCGTACCGCACGACTGGAGCGTTAAAGGTCAGTTGAGTCCAACACTAGCCAGCAGCACCGGTTATCTTCCGGGAGGCATCGGATGGTATCGTAAAACATTGAATGTACCAGAGGTAAGAAAAGGCGAAAAAGTATATTTCTATTTTGAAGGTGTATATAATCGCAGTGAAGTCTTTATTAACGGACATTCGCTTGGTAAACGCCCAAACGGTTATATTTCTTTTTCATATGATGCTACACCTTACATTAACTTTGGTGGCGAAAACACTATTGCTGTTCGTATTGACCATAGTCAAAGTGCTGATTCACGTTGGTACACCGGCTCCGGAATTTACCGCGATGTTTATGTAGTTTATTCGAATCCGGTACACATAAAGCAATGGGGTGTTTATACTTATCCTGAAGTTAATGGTAACACTGGAATTCTAAATATAGAGGTTGAGATTGAAAACAGCCTTGCGGAAAAAGCGAATGTTGTGGTGACAAGCGAACTTTTCACTAAAGAAGGCAAAGCAGTAGCCAAAAGCCAGCAAAAACTTGCTGTTGCTTCCAGCCAGACCAACAAAGTTGTTGCCAAACTAAAAGTAAATAATCCGCAGTTGTGGAATCTTGACACACCAAACCTTTACACATTAAAAACCAGCGTAATTCAGGATGGCAAAACAATAGATATTACCACAACACAAACAGGTTTCCGTGCATTTACTTTCGATCCGAATAAAGGTTTTGCCCTTAACGGAAAATCGATGAAGATGAAAGGCGTTTGCCTTCACCATGACGCAGGTGTTTTGGGCTCAGCTGTTCCGCGTGAAGTTTGGGAAACAAGGCTTAAAACCCTTAAAGATTTGGGAGTAAATGCTATCCGAACAAGCCATAATCCGCAAGCACCCGATTTTTACGAGCTTTGTGATGAATTAGGTATGCTTGTACTCAACGAAGCCTACGATGAATGGGAATTCCCTAAACGTAAATGGATAACCGGATGGAATCAAGGAACTCCTGGATTTCAAGGCTCATTTGATATTTTTGCGGATTGGTCTGAAAAAGACCTGGAGGATATGGTTCGACGCGACCGTAACCACCTTTCCGTTTGGGGATGGAGTATTGGCAATGAAGTAGATTATCCAAACGATCCTTATTCGCATCCTGTTCTTGGCGGCAAAGACACCGGTTTCGGACAGGCTGTTTATGGAGGCTATAAAAAAGACGCACCTGATGCACAACGTCTTGGAGGCATTGCCAAAAGACTTGTTGCTGTTGTAAAGAAATTCGACAAATCACGCCCAGTTACAGCAGGTTTGGCCGGAGTGGCCATGTCTAACGAAACTGAATATCCATTTGTACTTGATGTTACCGGTTACAATTATACCGAAAGCAAATATGAAAGCGACCATAAAAAATATCCAAGCCGTGTAATTTACGGTAGTGAAACAGCTCACGATTTTGAGCCATGGTTAGCGGTTAAAAACAATGAACATATTTTCGGGCAGTTCCTTTGGACAGGTATTGATTACCTAGGAGAATCGGGTGCTTGGCCATCACGCGGATTCTATTCCGGACTTGTAGATTTTGCAGGCCAGATCAAACCTCGTGGCTATTTTCGCCAGTCGCTTTGGTCAGAAAAACCAATGATAATGCTTGGAACATATCCTGTTCCAAAAAGTGAAGAGAAACCTTCTAAAGATGCCTGGCCAATATGGAATTATGAAGACGGTCAAAATATACGTATTGTAGCTTATACCAATGCTACGAAAGCACGATTGGAGCTTAATGGTAATGCAATCGGTGAAAAACCTTATGATGAAAAAACTGGCATTATTGCATGGGATGTTCCTTACAAATCAGGAAAACTCGAAGCGGTTGGATTAGACAAAAATGGCAAAGAAGAAAGTCGTTACACTATCCTATCATCCAATCAACCTTATGCGCTTGTAATAAAAAACAAAACTATTTCAATTGACAAAAACAAAGGTGTAGCACAAGTGTTGCTTCAAGTTGTTGATGAAAAAGGCGTGCCTGTTATGCTTGCAGATAACGAAATCACTTGTATGGTATCTGGCCCGGGTAAACTGCTTGGTCTTGAAGCAGGCAACAACACCGATATGACCGATTATACCGATAATGTACACCGTGTACATCATGGACTCTTACTAGCTTATATTCAGGCTACCGGTGAAACTGGAAAAGTAACTATTAAGTTCAACAGTCCTTGGCTAAAGTCCTGTGAGTTAGACATCATTGTAAAATAAGCATTATTTGCCTAAGATTTTTTTGGTTACAAATTCATTGAAGAAGAAATCCCTGTAAATGTTTCCGATGGGTATTTCATTTTTACCGATGTAAACTGTATTATTATCTACCGAATCAATTTTATCAGCATTGATAATGTATGATTTACTGATTCTGACAAACATATTGTTGGGCAATAAATCATGTATTGTTTTGATATTCATTAAGGTGATTACTTTTTGATTTTCGGTATAAATCACAACATAATCTTTCAAACCTTGAATGAATAAGATTGTATTGAAATTGATTTTGAACATTTTACGTTCGGCTCTTACGAAAATATAATCATCGGTTATGTTTTCAATATTACTGCCAACATCGTCTGTATTAAATAGCTTATGATAGGTTTGTGCTTTATATACTCCTTTTTGAAAGCGCTCTAATTTTACCGGTTTTATGAGGTAATCAATCGCGTCGACTTCATAACTATCAGTCGCAAATTCGTGAAATGCAGTTGTAAATATTACAAATGTATCTTTAGGAATTGTTCTGGCAAATTGAATTCCGGTCACTCCTGGCATCTGAATGTCCAGAAATATCAAATCAACAGGATTCTTTGCTATAAATTCAGCAGCAGAATCTGCACCATTAAAAGAACCAATCGATTCCAAGCCGTTCGTTTGGTCAATTAGTTTCTGAATTGCTATTCGTGCCAATGGTTCGTCATCTACAATAATGCAAGTCATAAATTATAATTTTAAAGTAAAAGTAACACTAAATGTTTCTGGAGTATCTTCAATCTTGAGAACGTGAGACGATGGATATAGCAATTCCAGCCTTCGTTTAATATTTGCCAGTCCTAAACCTCCGGATTTGTTAACTGCTTTCAACGAGGGTTTTGAATTTATACATTTGAAAAAAAGCGTATCGTTTTGAACGTTGAAAAACAAATTTACATAGGATGATTTTGCCGAGTCATTATTATGTTTTACGGCATTTTCTACGAATGATATGAATAACATAGGCGGAATCTGAACACCGCTCAAATCACCTTCCTTAGAAATCACAACATTAAAATTATCGCGTCTCACTTTTTCCAAATCCAAAAAATCTTCCAAAAAGCGGATATCTGAAGTCAGTAGAACTTTATCCCTTGCACTGTCATATAACTGGTAACGCAGTAAATCGCTGAGTTTCATTAAAACCTGTGAGGCTTTTTTGGGATTATCCTCAACAAGAACATTGGCATTATTGAGCATATTAAAAAGAAAATGAGGATTAATTTGATTTTTTAACTGCTCCAGTTCGGCATTGGTTTTTGCTAACTCCAGATCATGTATCAGTTGCGCATCGGATATCCATTGCTGGAATAATTTTACTGCTGCGGAAGCCGTAGTTAACACCAGAATTGTAAAGGAAAAGGTAAAAAAGTTTACACTTTCTTCTTCATAAGGCAATAAATCAGGCTTGAAAAAATGAGAAGCAGTTTGGTAGATTACGGATGAAACAAGCATGCTTACCAATACTGACAGACCGTAACTCAGGTATTTTTTTCGGAATAAAAATTTAGGAACGAAAAAATACATATTGATATAGGAGAGCAACAATATCTGAAAAAAAGTAACCATTCGGCTGAAGGTTTCTGTAGGTTCTGTATACTCCGGCGGACTGTAATACAGAACAATAATACTGCATACAATTAGTATGGAATGACGGAAAAATCGGTATTTCTTTAGAATTATCAATTCAAGCATCCAATTGGTATCCGTCATTTGTTTGTGTAAAGTTTTACTCATATGCCAATTTTAATTTTATACAAATGTAGAAACAAGGAAGAAATGTAAATTTTATATTATACGAAACTACGCTTATTATATACCAAAATCCACTTTTAATAAGCAACATAAGATTTTTAAATTAAATCATCAATCCCCAAAAACAGCAATACATAATTTATTTGATAGATGCGATGCGTGCTTTACTATAGAATATAATCCATTTGGTATATATAAAAATAATGAGGTTTTATGAGATACTACTTTAGCCGGGATTGTAATGATTAATCCAAATTTCTTATAAATGAAAAGCAAAATCCAGTATGTTATTTTAATTACCTTGATGAGTGTTTGTTTGGCACACTCTCAGGAAAAAGTTACCCTAAGCGGAACAATTGCCGACAAATCGAATAATGAAACGCTAATTGGCGCAAACATTTTTATTGTTGAAGCAAACATCAACACCGCTACAAATGCGTATGGTTTTTTTTCGGTTACATTACCAAAAGGCGACTACACCATCATTATTACCTATATGGGTTTCAATACAATGGAAGAACGAATTTCACTGACTGAAAGTACAAAAAAGAATTTTGCAATGTTTGACGACAGCACAGAGTTACAGGAAGTGTCCATCAAATCTGCCACTACAAGAACAAACATCAAGAAACCCGAAATGAGCGTCAACAAACTATCTATTGCCACCATAAAGAAAATGCCGGCCGTTATGGGTGAAGTTGATATCTTAAAATCAATCCTTCAGCTTCCGGGAGTAACAAATGCGCAAGAAGGCGCAACGGGTTTTAATGTCCGCGGTGGTTCGGTTGACGGTAATTTAGTAATGCTGGATGAAGCTATAATCTATAATACTTCGCACCTGTTTGGATTTTTCTCAGTTTTTAATTCCGATGTCATTAAAGATCTTAAGCTATATAAGGGAGGGATTCCTGCTAATTTCGGCGGAAGGATTTCTTCAGTATTGGATATTTATCAAAAGGAAGGCAACAATAAAGAATACCATCTTACAGGCGGATTAGGTCTGATTTCAAGCCGTTTGCTTTTCGAAGGACCAATTGTAAAGGAAAAAAGTTCCTTTGTTGTAGCCGGAAGAGGATCGTATATGCATCTGTTCTTAAAATTGGCCGATGAGCCTAATTCTGTCTATTTCTATGACCTCAACGCAAAGCTTAACTATAAGCTTAATGAGAACAATAATTTGTTTGTTTCCGGGTATTATGGACATGATTATATGAATTTTAATGATGCGCTGATAAACGACTACAGCAACACATTTCTAAACATACGCTGGAACCATATTTTCTCAGACAAGCTTTTTTCAAACGCATCGGCGATTTACAGCGATTATGATTACGCGCTGAAAATAAAGTTTGCAGGACTTAATGCGAAAACCGAGATCAAGAATTATAACTTTAAATACGATTTCAAGCAGTATATTTCGAATGATTTCATCAATTACGGTATTAATTCTATTTATTACAAATTTAATCCCGGTACGGTTACGCCATTTGCCGGCATGACAAGTGTAAACCCATACCAGCTGGAAAGAAAACATGCCTGGGAAAATGCGGCCTATCTTAGTGCTGAGCATAAACTTACCGATAATTTATCTATGACCTATGGCCTGCGCTACAGTAATTTTCTAAGACTCGGAAAAGAATTGAGAAATACCTATGCGGATAGCAAACCTGTCTCTTTTAATCAAGAACTACAAATTTATGAAGAAGCTGTACCTACGGGTACAATCCAATATGACAGTAACGAAAAAATCGCAGGCTTTGATAACCTTGAGCCAAGATTTGGGATTTCCTATGCATTAAACGAAAACCAGTCTGTTAAAGCGAGTTATAACCGCATGAGTCAATATATCCATCTGATATCCAATACTGCTTCGGCAACACCGCTCGATATATGGGCACCCAGCGATCAATACCTGAAACCCGAAATACTCGATCAGGTAGCTGCAGGCTATTTCAGGAACTTTAAAGATGATAAATATTCACTTGAAACGGAAGTATTCTATAAAACAATAAAAAACAAAGCCGACTACATTGACGGTGCCGATCTTATTGCCAACAAAGCTATTGAACGGGTAATGCTTAATGGCGAAGGCCGTGCCTACGGTCTCGAACTTATGGTTAAAAAAAATACAGGTATCCTAACCGGATGGATTTCCTATACTTTATCAAAAGCAGAACAGCGTACACCAGGCGGATTAGCCGGTGGCCCAGGTATTAACAATGGAGATTGGTACCGCGCTAATTATGACAAAACCCACAACTTTTCCCTTACAGGCGCATATCAGTTTTCAAAAAAATGGTCGTTTGGAGGTATATTCACTTTTCAGAGTGGCAAGGCGGCTACTTTTCCTAATGGTAAATACCAGTACCAAGGCATAACAGTTGCCAATTATGGAACAAGGAATGACGATAATCTTTCAGCATACCACCATCTGGATCTTTCGGCAACATATACTCCAAAACCAGATAAAAATAAAGGTTGGCAGGGCGAATGGGTATTTAGCATTTACAACATTTATGCCCGTAGCAATGCGGCTTCCTACAGCTTCGGACAGAATCAGGATACAGGTGCAAATGAGGCAAAAAGAATGTCCATTTTCGGCATAGTTCCCGGAATTACCTACAATTTCAAGTTCTAAGAATATAACATAAACTAAAATATTATACTATGAGATTATATAAATTATTATTGTCCTTAATCGTATTTACCGTAATATCCTGCGAAGACGTTATCAGCGTCGACTTGGACACTGCTGCCCCCCGACTTGTCATCGATGCTTCAATAGACTGGATTAAAGGCACACCCGGCAACGAACAGAAAATTGTACTTTCTACAACAACTGGTTATTACAGTTCTGATTTTCCCACTGTATCCGGGGCAGAAATAATCGTTACCAATACTGCCGGCGTATTATTTACTTTCATTGAATCGGGGAATACCGGAGAATATATCTGCTCTAATTTTGAACCATTAATTTGAGATACCTACAAAATGACTATCGTACTTAATGGCGAAACTTACACTGCAACCGAAACGTTAACCTCAGCACCCGACATTATGGAAAACATAGACCAGAACAATGAAGGCGGCATGGGTGGAGATGAGATTGAAATCACTTTTTATTATCAGGATGATCCTGTAGTAACAAATTATTACCTTTTTGGCATAAGATCGCCTCAGGTAGTATTTCCACAATATGAAATTGAAAATGATGAAGACAGCCAGGGCAACATTGTACCCGAGTATTATTCGCATGAAGACTTGAAGCCAGGAGATATCGTAAATATCAAACTGTATGGAATATCTGAACGATACTATAATTACATGAACAAGCTAATTATCGCATCCGGTGCCGATTCGGGACCATGGCCGGCAACTCCATCAACCGTCCGGGGCAATATTACAAACCAGTCTGACGGTAAAAACTTCGCCTTAGGTTATTTCAGACTTGCCGAAATAGATACACGAGATTATACAATTAAATAGGTTTCACTTTGTTTTAGTTTGAAATGTCGGATACTACAAAGTTAGTATTCCGGCATTTTTGTTTCAAAAGACTATGAAACAAGTATGTCAAATACAAAAACAACACTACTATATTCATTCCTAAACTAACCAGCTCCAAAATTCACAAAACGAATTGTCTCACAAAGTTTAAAAACTATATTTGCAGCCCACTATAACTGTTTGCTTCATTATGATAAACGAAGAAATAACTGCGAACCGGATCACTTCGGAAGAAATTGAAAAATGCATCACATTACTAACGAAGTTGAATTCAGATACCGACCAGATATTTGACATTCCGAAAGAACAGCGAACAGCACTGATAAAAGCCGCAGGCCAATTCTCACGACCAGATCGCGATGAGCTTTCCCGAAGAAAAAAAGACGGAAAGCTGGCCGCCAAACGCAAATTAGAAAAGAAGAACAGAACCGCCCGTAAGGAAACCGGAATCCGTTCAGCACGTGAAGCAAGTATATTTGTCGCACCAAAATTGTTAGCCGCAACCGATTTAGCCCATAAAGAACAATTAGAATTGGAAACTCCAAGGAATTGTTACGTCTGCAAAACTTCTTTTACCAAAATGCATCATTTTTACGATACGATGTGTGGCGATTGTGGCGATTTTAACTACGCCAAACGTTTCCAAACCGCCGATGTTAACAGTCAGATTGCAGTGGTCACAGGTTCACGTTTGAAAATTGGCTATCACATTACATTGATGTTATTGCGTGGTGGCGCGACAGTAATTGCAACTACGCGTTTTCCGGCTGATTCAGCGTTGCGTTTTGCAAAAGAAGACGATTTTCATGTTTGGGGCGACCGACTCAAAATTCACGGATTGGATTTACGCCATATTCCGAGTGTGGAAATCTTCTGTAATTTCATCGAACAGAAATATGGCCGGTTGGACATTCTAATCAATAATGCAGCTCAAACCGTTAGGCGTCCTGCCGGATTTTATTCGCATTTGATGGAGACCGAATTGCTTCCAATTTCTACTTTACCAAAAGAAGTCCAGCATTTATTGAACGATCATACAAATTGTTTACAAGAGCTTAAAGAATTAATAAGCGGCGCATCTTCAAACCAAAATATGCCTGTAACCTGGCACGGTCCTGAACCCGGAATCGGATTGCGTGCTTCGGCGCAATTATCGCAGATTCCGTATTCGTTTGACAATACACTTGTGGCAAAAGAAGTTTTTCCCGAAGGCGAACTCGATGCCGATTTGCAACAGGTCGATTTACGAAAAACCAATAGCTGGCGATTGAAACTCGGAGAAATTGAAACTACCGAAATGATTGAAGTACAATTAGTGAATTCTGTCGCTCCGTTTGTATTGTGCAATCGTATGGCCGAAGTCATGAAGAAAGACAACACCGGAAAAAAGCACATCATTAACGTTTCTGCAATGGAAGGGAAATTCTATTACGGCTATAAAGATGACCGACATCCACATACCAACATGGCCAAAGCAGCTTTGAATATGCTTACACATACCGCAGCAGGAACTTTAGCTAAAGACGGAATTTTCATGAACGCCGTCGATACCGGTTGGGTAACCGACGAAGATCCCGCCGAATTAGCAAAAAGAAAACAGGAAGAAGAAGATTTCCAACCACCATTGGATATTGTTGATGGTGCGGCAAGAGTTATGGATCCGTTGTTTGACGGAATCAATACCGGGAAACATTGGTGTGGAAAGTTTTTGAAAGATTACAGGCCGATTTCTTGGTAACTAAGCATTGCTGAAAAAGCTACAAAACCTCAGCTACTACAAAAGTACTTCCGCCAACGCAAATAAAATCGTCTTCGGAAGCGTTTTCTAAAGCTGTTTTGTATGCGTCCGAAACCGAATTGTATATTTCACCAATTAGTCCATACTCATTGGCTTGTTTTTGAAGAATAGATGCGTCGAGTCCGCGTGGGATATTTGGACGGGCAAAATAATAATGGGCGTTTTTTGGAAATAACGGAAGAATATCTGCCAAATCTTTATCATTTACAACACCTAAAACAAAATGCAATTGATCAAACGTTTGCTTTTTTATTTGATTTAGCACGATTTCAAGCCCGTGGCGGTTGTGGGCCGTATCACAGATTACCACGGGATTTTCCTGTAATTGCTGCCATCTTCCTTTTAATCCTGTATTTTCGATGACATTCCAAAAACCGGCTTTTATATTTTCTTCAGAAATTGAAAATTCGTTTTGTTGTTGTAGAACCCGAATCGATTGCAAAACGGTTTTCTTATTATAGATTTGATAATCGCCAATTAATGGAGAATCGTATGTTTCAGAAATCAAATCGGATGCAAAATAAATTTCTGAATTACTTGCGTGTGCTTTCTGCTGAAAAACAGATTTTGTTTCCTCAGAATATTCACCAATTACAACAGGAATGTCTGATTTGATGATTCCTGCTTTTTCTGAAGCGATTAATTCGAGTGTATTCCCCAAAAACTGCGTATGATCAAAACCGATATTGGTGATTACAGAAAGTAGCGGCGTAATAATATTTGTGGAATCAAGCCTTCCTCCCATTCCGGTTTCAATAATCGCAATATCTACTTTTTCTTTATTGAAATAATCAAATGCCAATCCGACCGTCATTTCAAAAAAACTCAATTGGTTTTGTTCAAAAAAAGGTTTGTGTTCTGAAATAAAATCGACAATGAAGTCTTGTGAAATCTCTTCTCCATTGATTTTAATGCGTTCGCGAAAATCCTTTAAGTGAGGTGAAGTATATAATCCTGTTTTATATCCGGCTTGCTGCAAAATGGAAGCCAGCATGTGTGAAGTTGATCCTTTACCGTTTGTTCCGGCAACATGGATGCACTTTAGATTGTTTTCAGGATTCCCGAGATAATCTGCGAGCAGAACCGTGTTGGTTAAATCCTTTTTATATGCCGATGCGCCCTGATGCTGATACATCGGAAGCTGGCGAAACATCCATTCGACGGTTTCCTGATACGTCATCAAAACAGTTACTGGGTAAGCTTGAAATTGTAAATTATTTTTCCAACCTGTTTATCGGGAGCATTATTGCTTGCATCAAACTTGGTATTCATTGCAGCAACTTTTGCCTGGTCTAAAAGGCATGCGGCCGAATTCGTAGTTCCGCGCACACCAGGAATTGCCCCAATTACTTTTCCGGAATTATCAACCGAAATCTCTACAACTACGGTTCCTTCTTCGTTACAGGTATATTTTGGGGCCGGTTTTGACAATACTTTTCTTCCGCTTAATTGGTAATTCCCAACTCCGTTCCCACGCCCGTCTCCGGTTCCGTTTCCATAACCGCTTCCTGTACCGAGGCCTTCACCACTTCCGTTTCCGCCGCCTGTTCCTGTGCCGCTGCCACCGCCGCCATTATAACCGGAAGCTTTAGGGTCGCCGTAGGTTTTACCTTTGTTTCCTGCAATTCCGTCATCGCCGTCGCCACCTTTTGAATTGGAACTGTTTAGGATATTTGCAAGCGCATCCGTAGAAGATTTGGATGGTTTTGGCTTTTGGATTTCAACCGGTTTTTCTACTTTTTTAGGCTCGCCTTTCGGTTTTTTTGTTGTTGCAATTGCGGGAACATCGTTAGCTGTTTCGTCAGTTACGATTTCTTCTGCAACCGCTTTTTCAGGCTGTTTTGATTTTGGAGCAGGCGTTGCCAAATCCATCGATTCGAAATTATCGCCCTGACCGAAATCACTGTTTCCAAAGTTTACCGCGATATCGCCACCACCGCCACCGCCTTCCAGTTCATCAAGGGAAATGGGTTTATCTTTGAATGTAAGGAAAAACAAAAGAAGAAAAACCAGGACAAACAATGCCGTGGTCATTACTAATGATTCTTTTTTGTGCTGGATTTCCGTAGAATGCATTGCTATTTTTTTTTATTATAACGAAAATAGGGAAAATAAATTGTTTTGAACAGCTAAACGTCGAATGTCAAACGTCGAACGTGAAATAAGGAAGAAATTTCTGCCCCATTTATCTTCCGACGTCTATTATTTAGAGTATTCTGACAAGTTAAACATCGTTTGACATTCAACGTTTGACATTTTACATATTACACCAGCTGCTTCAACGCAATCTCAAAAGCCGTCGCGCTGATATTAGTTTTTGAACTGTTTAAATCATGTGCTTTTACAATCGCATTTTTGATTGTTTCAGAAGTATCTGCAAAAATCGCCTCATCGGTCATCTGAACTTTTTTCTCCATGAAATAAGCAAAAACACGCGCCATTCCGCAATTTGAAATAAAATCAGGAATAAGGCTGACTTTGCTGTCAATGTTTTCCATAATCGGCCCAAAGAAGATTTCTTTATCTGCAAACGGAACATTTGCGCCGCATGAAATCACTTCCAATCCTGAAGCGATCATACTGTCAACCTGTGATTGCTGTACCAAACGCGAAGCCGCGCAAGGAGCAAAAACCTGAGCACCTATTGTCCAAATTTTTGAATTGATCTCATTAAAGGGAATCATGTTATCTGCGACAAGTTTATTCCCGTCTTTATTAAGGAAAAGATTTTTAATTTCTTCGAATGAAAATCCGTTTTCGTTGATAACGCCACCGTCACGATCGATGATCCCGATAACTTTCGCACCCATATCAGCAAGATAAAACGCTGCCGCCGAACCTACATTTCCAAATCCCTGGACTATCGCTTTTTTCCCTTTAACCGAACCGCCATAGATATCATAATAATGGCGAACCGCCTGCGCCACGCCATAACCGGTAATCATATCGGCAACGGTATATTTTTTTGAAACATCGGGCGAGAAAGAAGGGTTTTCAATCACTTTTACGACACCTTGGCGCAATTGCCCGATGCGGTTGATTTTATCGGCTTCAGTAGGTTTGAAATGCCCGTTGAAAACACCTTCCTGCGGATGCCAGACACCACATTCTTCAGTCATTGGAATTACTTCATGGATTTCATCAACGTTCAAATCGCCGCCAGTTCCGTAATAGCTTTTCAAAAGTGGCGAAACCGCTTTGTACCAACGTTGCAAAACTCCTTTTTTGCGGGGGTCGTTCGGGTCAAAATTAATCCCGGACTTTGCTCCGCCAATCGCCGGGCCACAAACTGAAAATTTCACCTCCATAGTTTTTGCCAACGATAAAACTTCATTTACATCGAGGCCTTTTCGCATACGGGTTCCGCCTCCGGCAGCTCCGCCACGAAGTGAATTGATCACCGTCCAGCCTTCGGCTTCCGTTTCGGCATCTTTCCAGTTAAAAACTATTTCAGGTTCTTTATCTTCAAATTTCTTTAATAAATCTTTCATTTTGTTGCGATATGTTTAAGTCGTGCAAATATAGAAACAATTATAATTAACAATTGATAATTAACAATGAAAATGGGCAGGTTGTAATCGGCTTTAGTTGTAGATGATTCCGGAGCTATGATCTCTTAGAGCTCCGGTTACGCTGGACAAAACATTCACTTCACCCCGCAATTTCAATAGGCCAAGCAATGCAAAAATCAATGCTTCTTTAAATTCCAGCACTTTTTTATCCGGAATTACCACTGAAATTTCAGGCAAATAAAAACGCATCCGTTCAATCAGGAAATCATTATAAGCGCCACCGCCCGTAATTAAAATGCGTCCGGATTTATTCGTCAAGGCCGCCGCAACCTGAAAAGCGATATGTTCGGTAAACGTGCGCAATTTATCTTCTGTAGAAATGGAATGGTTTTCAATCATCGGCAAAACAGTTTGCTTTACGAACTCAAATCCGAGTGATTTTGGATAACTTTTGCTGTAAAATCCGAGCGAATTTAATTCTGAAAATAAATCTTCATTGACATTTCCGGTTTTCGAGATCTTGCCTTTATCGTCATAATCGAATCCGAGTTGGTTCGCATAAAAATTCAAGACCGTATTTACAGGTGAAATATCAAATGCGATCCTCATAGCGTTTTCTTCAAACGAAACATTCGAAAATCCGCCAAGGTTCAGGCAATAATCATAATTGGAAAACAGAATCCTGTCGCCAATAGGAACCAAAGGCGCACCTTGCCCGCCAAATTTTACATCCTGGACACGGAAATCACAAATGACCGTTTGATTTACAATTTCTGATATTTCAGGAAGATTTCCAATTTGCAAAGTAAATCCGTTTTGCGGCTGGTGTAAAATTGTATGCCCGTGCGAACAAACCGCATCAAGGTTTTCAATATTATTTTTTGAAATAAATCCGTAGATAATATTCCCTAATAATAAGGTGTAATCAAAATTGAGTTTTGTTAATTCGGATTCTGAAAAATCAACTGCCGTTTTTAGCTTTGAGATCCATTCCGGATTATAAGGAACGGTTTCATTCTCAAATATCTCGAAAGACCACTTTCCGTTTTGTATTGAAAAATGGATATGTGCCAGATCGACGCCGTCGAGCGAAGTTCCCGACATTACTCCGATAACGTTATAGTTTTCTTTCAGCATAGCGTCAAAATTAACCAATCTGATTGAAAATCCGATAATAAATAGTTACATTTGGGCGCAAAACAAACAATAAAAACGCTAATAATCATTTTAAAAATATGGATTTTAATCTTACCGAAGAACAATTGATGATTCAACAAGCCGCAAGGGATTTTGCTGTGGCAGAATTGCTTCCGGGCGTAATTGAAAGGGATGAACATTCTAAATTTCCAACAGAACAGGTCAAAATGATGGCCGATTTAGGTTTTTTGGGCATGATGGTCGATCCAAAATATGGAGGTTCAGGCCTTGACAGCGTTTCGTATGTTTTGGCTATGACCGAAATTGCAAAAGTTGACGCTTCTGCAGCCGTTATTATGTCGGTTAATAATTCGCTTGTTTGCGCCGGATTGGAAAAATACTGCAACGAAGAGCAAAAAATGAAATACCTCGTTCCGCTTGCGAAAGGTGAAGTAATTGGAGCATTCTGCCTTTCTGAACCAGAAGCAGGAAGTGATGCGACTTCGCAAAAAACAACCGCAATTGACAAAGGTGATTATTATCTTTTGAACGGAACTAAAAACTGGATTACAAACGGCGCGACAGCTTCGACCTATATCGTAATCGCACATACCGACGTTGAAAAAGGGCACAAAGGAATCAATGCGTTCATCGTTGAAAAAGGCTGGGCCGGTTTTGAGATCGGGCCAAAAGAAAAGAAAATGGGAATCCGCGGAAGCGACACGCATTCGTTAATGTTCACCGATGTAAAAGTTCCGAAAGAAAACAGGATTGGCGCAGACGGTTTCGGATTTACATTTGCAATGAATGTTTTGAACGGCGGAAGGATCGGAATCGCTTCACAAGCATTGGGAATCGCAACCGGCGCTTATGAACTTGCTTTAGAATATTCGCAACAGCGCAAAGCTTTCGGAAAGGAAATCTTCAAACACCAGGCAATTGCTTTCAAATTGGTTGATATGGCTACGCAAATCACTTGCGCAAGATTATTGTGCTTGAAAGCAGCTTCGGAAAAAGACCAAGGGAAAGACATTTCACAATCGGGTGCGATGGCAAAACTATATTCTTCACAAGTCGCAATGGACACAACTGTTGAGGCTGTACAAATTCACGGAGGAAACGGTTATGTGGCCGAATACCACGTAGAACGAATGATGCGTGACGCAAAAATCACGCAGATTTATGAAGGAACTTCTGAAATCCAGCGGATCGTAATTTCAAGGACTTTGGTTTCTTAAAGTCCTTTTACAATCATATCAAAACCCTTTCAAAGTTTTACTCTGAAAGGGTTTGTTTTTTCAGCGGTGTATGTAAATTATTCTTTTGGATTAGGGATTTTTGCTGATTAAAAAATCGTAACATACTGGAAATATAAAGTTTAATAATTGTTGCGGCTTGTGTTTTAAGTAAGACATTATTTTCTAAATTTACATACGTCAATCAAAAAATCACTTTCATTAAACACCCGATAACCAAATGCTTATAGCATCTATCAATAATAGCCTGAACGAACTTACAGAGTTACTCAGGCAGTTACCTCAGGAAGAATATTCCAAACCATGCAAGGCTTTAAGCAATGCAACTATTGGCGAACATACGAGGCATATTATAGAAATATTCCAGTGCCTGGAGAATTTTTACGAAAATGGCCTGGTCAATTATGACAAGCGCGAGCGCAACAAATTGATTCAGACCAATACTGATTTTGCAATTGAATGCATTATTTCCATTCAGAACAATCTGGATAAACCAAACAAGGAAATTTCATTACAGCAGATCATTGACGGTGAAGAAATCCTGATCCAAAGCAATTACAATCGAGAATTACTTTACAATTTAGAGCATTGCATTCACCATCAGGCCCTGATAAAAGTCGCAATTTTGCAATGTGAAAACATTCAGATCAATGCAAATTTTGGCGTTGCACGTTCCACAATCGAATACCGGAATCAATGTGCACAGTAAGTTTTGTAGCTTCAGGAGGTAAAATCATCATTACTTCCAATCGCGATGAACAGGTTATAAGGCCTGCAATTGCTCCTCAAAAATATACGGTCAACAATAAAGAACTTCTTTTTCCGAAAGACCCGAAAGCCGGCGGAACCTGGTATGCGGTTGACAAAAATGCAAATGTCCTCGTTTTGCTGAATGGAGCCGCAGAAAAACACGTTATGAATCCGCCGTATCGCCGAAGCCGCGGCCTGATTGTCTTGGATTTGCTTGGAAGCGAATCGCCAATTCATTCGTGGACAGAAATCGATCTTGAAAATGTAGAGCCGTTTACGATTGTGCTTTATGAAAACCAAAAACTGTATCAATTACGCTGGAATGGCGATGAAAAAGAAACCATTTCCTTAGCCGTTTCTGTTCCGCATATCTGGTCGTCATCGCCTTTATATCCGAAAGAAGTTCGTGAGAAACGCGCAGGATGGTTTGGTTCTTATCTGGATTCTATCGACAATGTTACTGAAAAAGACATGCTGCATTTTCATCAATATACCGAAAACGGGAATTGCGAAAATGGTTTGGTCATCAACCGGAATGAAATCCTAAAAACACTGAGCATTACGCAAACCGTTATAGAAAACGGCAAGCTTGTACTTTATTATTCGGATCTGATCAATCAGAATGAAACGATAAATTCATTTGAAAAATTTAAATGAAACTGTTTTTTCATAAACTTACGCATTGGGAATACTGGCCATTCTGGATCGTTTACATCCCGATTTATTTTTTGTGGGCTTATTATGCTTTGCGTGCCGGGACGATTTTTTTCTTTAATTCCTGTAATCCTACGATAAAGAACGGAGGCTTTTTGATGGAATCAAAAAAAGAAATTTACGATTTGATTCCGCCGCAATATTACCCGAAAACAATCCTGATTAGCAAAAATACTCCGTTTGAAACTATCCCGGAGCTTATGAAGAGAAATCAAATCCAGTTTCCGTTGGTCGCAAAACCCGATATTGGGCTCCGTGGCTCTGCGGTAAAAAAAATCGATTCGACTGAAGATTTGAAAAAATATTCTGAAAAGGCAATATTCGATTATTTAATCCAAGATCTGATTCCGTATAAAAATGAAGTCGGGATTTTTTATGTACGTTATCCGCATGAAGAAAAAGGGAGAATTACCGGAATTGTCGCGAAGGAATTTCTCATTGTCATCGGCGATGGAAAATCAACTATGGAAGAATTGATCCGAAAAGATCCAAGGCACGAATTGCAGTTAAAAGCGCTTCGGAAAGAATATGGCGAAAAACTTCAGGAAATTCCGAAAAAAGGCGAACAAATAAATCTCGTCCCTTACGGAAACCATGCACGCGGGGCAAAATTCATTGACGGAAGTAATTGGGCAACTCCGAAACTAAATGATGTTTTGAATAAAATCTGCCTGCAAATCGATGGTTTTTATTTCGGAAGGATTGATTTAATGTACAATTCATGGGAAGAACTGGAACAAGGCAAAAACTTTTCAATCGTCGAATTAAACGGCGCAGGAAGCGAACCAACGCATATTTATGATCCGAAACACTCGTTGTTTTTTGCATGGAAAGAGCTTTCGAGGCATATTACATATATGTTTGAAATCAGCGTTGAAAACCATAAAAAAGGATATCCTTACCTAAAACACAAAGATGGGATGGAGCAATTTCGGCTTCATAACAAACACAACAAAAACATTTTTAATTTTTGAAAAATATAAAAAACATAGCCGTAGGTTTTTTGGTAAGCTACATCGGATCGGTTCCGTTGGGCTACCTGAATGTGATTGGCTATGAAATTTATCTCAAATCTGGAATTAACGAACTGACTTCCTATTTGCTTGGCGTTGTCATTATTGAAGCTCTAGTGATTTTTGCGACGTTGCTTTTTGCGGATAAACTCATGCATAACAAAAAGCTGATAAAATTCATTGAGGCGTTTTCAATTATTTTTATGTTTCTGCTGGCCTGGACGTTTTATGCTTCGGCATCCGGAAAAATTATGAAAACCAGCAATTTGTCGGAATATCTTGGGTATTCTTCGTTTATGATTGGAATTATTTTCAGCAGTTTGAACTTTATACAGATTCCGTTCTGGACAGGATGGAATTTATATCTGATAAACGGAAATTATATTTCAGTCGAAAAAATCCGGAAATATTTTTATTTGGCCGGAACATTATTAGGGACATTTTTCGGGATGCTTTCGCTGGTTTTATTCTTAAGCATGGTTACAGGAGATACCGAATATTTATCCCGATATCTTATGAAAGTGATTATTCCATTATTCTTTTTAGGGATGGGATTTTATCAGGTATTTAAGTTTTATAAGAAGTATTTTTTGAAAAGAGATTAACGCTTCATTGCAAAATGTCCTCTCAAAACCCTTCCGTCGGCTCTTTCCACAACAAACCAATAATCTGTTGAAGGCATTTTTTCACCGTTATGGGTTCCGTCCCAACCCGGGCTTTTAGAATCTAAAACGCTGATGAGCTTTCCGTATCTGTCGTAAATACGGATTTTCATATTGGGCTCGAACGCCGCAAATTTAATTTGCCATTTATCGTTGTATCCGTCTCCGTTTGGAGTAAAGAATTTTGGATAGTTTAAAACAATGACTTCTTTATCAATAGTTCCGCAACCGTGTGTATCGCGGACAAAAATCGTATAAATTCCCGGAGTAAGGTTCTCAAATAAATTACTTTCCTGATAATCGGAACCATTAAGGGAATATTCATAAACACCATTTCCTCCTACCTGTACGGCAATTGAATTATTGTATTCTGTCCAGTCAACAATGTCAAAATTTATAGAAGTTGGCGTTCCTGAAGGAGTTACAGTAATTGTTTTTGGCTCAGATGTGCAAACCGAAGTTCCATACATATTCATTCCGACAACGGTATAAACTCCCGGCATACTTATGATAATTGAGGAAGTAGTTTCACCGGTTGACCATTCATAACCGTCAAAACCCGGATCAGCAGAAATCGTTATCTGATCGCCATCGCACAAATAAGCATCCGGCGATGTATTGATAACCGGTATCTCGCCAATAAAAAGGCCAAATGAAGTAGTATCATAGCAAATCCCGATAGTTCTATGCATCACTCTCACATAAATGGTTTCATGGGTTGAAGATGTTGTATGCATTTCGGGTAAGGGATTCGTTCCGCTTGCAGCATCGGCCGGTGTCGCGTGGTATGTCACCCGGTAATTCTCAGCCGACTGGTTCCCTAAGATGCTCGGCTTTAAAGCATTCAGATTGAATGTCGCCGTAACTTCTCCTGTTTCAAAGCATTGTAAAAGCTCATTATTTCCACTGCCGTCAACTGCGCCATGTGCTTTGACCAATGGAAGCAGGTTTCCCGGAGTTACAGGAAGCGGTTTTAGGTTACCGCAACTGTCTTCAACTTGGAACTCGTAATTAGCGTCGGGTAGGTTCTCAAAAATATTATTATTTCCATTTTCAACGACAAATGGCAATCCATCTTTCTTTACAATCCTGAACTGATAAGGCGGAACACCCGCAACATCAAGATAAACGCTTGACGGGCCTGAGCCGTTTATACAATCCAGCGTATAAGCTCCTAAAATTTCAAGGCTATCGGTAAAATCAAAAGGCCCAAATATATCCGTACAGCGGGCATTTCCATTACCGAAAGCTGAAAAAACCTTTACAATCCTAAAAGTCCCCAAATAGGTAAGATTTAAAAGCGGTGATAAATTAGTCATTTCACGTGCATTCGATACATTAGGAAGAGCCGAAGGGTTAGTATGGTCAGTACCTGTATCGGGATGCTCCCAGTTATTGGTAACAGGATCGAACTTCTGAAACCAATAACTTCCGATAAAATCGCTATTATCAGTTACAGTCAGATGGAAAGAGCCGCAGTTTCTCTGAAAATTAAAATTATTGATTCCCGGGTTATATATCGGAACCGCGACAGGAACTATCCTTGGGTTTGCGCAATTATCCTGGGCAATAAACGAATAATTTCCAGGAGGCAATTCATTCATATAAAAAGCTCCATCATCGTCAATTTGTGAAGAAAAATCAATGGGCAATTCGTGATCAAACTCTTCAGGAGCCGATGTTAGTATGACAGAAATCAAGTTCCCGCTCGATGCCCTTATTCGGATTGAGCCCATATTAGGAATACAACTCGGCCTGCCCGAAGAAGTTATCGGATTTGGCTGTCCCGGAACAAAAGCATTAATTGTAAAATCTTTAGGTGGCAAAACTACGCCGCAATTGTCAACAAGCTGGATACTGTAATTTCCCGGCGGCAAGTTGTTCAGGTTTAAAGTTCCTGAATTAATAGACGATGAAACATTGTTTGGCGTTCCCGGTGTATAATCGCTCGGGGCAATTACTACAATTGCGGAAACTATATCACGTGATTGTGTCAGTGAAATCCTTACACTTCCCAAAGGTGAAGTACAAGTTGCATGGGTTTCATTTGCATTTACGGTCGGCGGCGGATTTGTCACTTCAAAAAGGTTGCTTCGTATAGTCCGCATACAGCTGTCAGTTATTTCTACCTTGTAAAATCCATGCGGAACAGGATTAGTGTCACTGCCATATATTGCTAATGGCGCGGAAAAATTCCCTAAATGCCCCGGATTAAAATCTGCCGGAACAAATCCGGAAGGCGCGTCTATAAAATCAATTGTATATGGCGGTGTAAAGTTACTTACCGAAATATTCAGCCTTTTTTCGCCACAGGGATTCGGCGTAGCGGAAATTACCACAGAAGGATTTGGATTGATTTGATTACCAAGTCGGAAAAATGAAAAAAGGCAATTATCCGTAACTACTATGTCGTATGAAAAAGGATCGTTCCCAAAAAGTGTAATATTTTGTAAAAGCTCCAGCGAATCTGCAGAGCCAGAATTTATTACTTCAGAAATCACTATATCAGTACTACCGTCAGGCGGATGAATCGTATAAACAATACTTAAAGGATAAATTATACTTGTTCCCGGGGTTGGGGTAATCGTATTGAGAACTTCCACCGACGTACATGATGTGGCAATAGTTGCTGAAGAACCTAATGATACCGTGAGTTGAGTTGTGTCTAGAAGCAGTAAATGATTTCTTACTCTTCCTACACCGCAACCGTCTAATACTCTGACTTTATAATTTCCCGCGGGCAATCCTGTAAATACATTAGACATTTGCAGCGGAACAAGTTCGGGGCCGTCAATTATCTCATAAAAAAAAGGCGGTCGGCCTTGGGTTATATTTATAGTCAGAATTCCGCCTTCATCATCACAGCTTGCGGCTGCAGATGGTATAATATCAAAATCCATATCTATCACCTGATCAAGGATTGTAAAGTCTACCTGTTGGGGATTAGACGAATCTGTATCCAATGTTTGAGTTGTAACAAGGCGGTAGCCGCTGCTTTCAAGATTTCCTCTAAAATTTGATGAAAACTGGTCGATTGGAGTAACCAGATTAGGCAATTTGTATAAACTGTGTAATATTGTTGATCCGGGAGTAGTATTAGTTAAAGTGATAGTGACCGATCCATTAAAATCACATGTTTCATTTGCTGTTTGGACAGACAATGAAAAATTAGGCAGTTGGCAGTAGCTAATTGTCGAAAACAAAAAAAACACCAATATGTAGATCCTTAATCTCATAACAGCAAATGCAACGATGGGGTAACTCTTTAAACAAATGCACCTTAAAAAAGGCTTGAGTGGACACCCTAAAGATACGGTTTAAATGCAATCTACAAGGTAAAATTTTGATTTTGAAAAATTATAACATAGTTTATTGAGATTGTTATATTATTTAGTGTTTTTTTCTTCAATCCAGCGTGACATATATTTTGTAGATAGGAGCGAATGATGCATAAGCATTGCACCGGTAAAGTTGTTCAGCCGCTTTGAAACGAGATCATTTTTAAATTCAAGTACATAATCTGAAAAGGCCGTTTCAAAATCCTGTTTTGAGAACCGGTTGTTATAAAGCGAAATTCCGTTTTCCCGGGCACGCTTCCAGATTGCTTCGTCATTGTAAAGTTGAATCGCAGCTTCTACAAAGCTTTTTACATCATCCATTACAACTCCATTCCATTCAAAGTTGCCGGCCATTCCTTCGGCGCCAATAATCGTTGTTACACTTGGCGTTCCACAAAACATAGCTTCAGAAAGCTTGCCTTTTATTCCTGCGCCAAAACGGAGCGGTGCGAGTACGACGCGGGAATTTCTTATTACTTGACGAGCGTTTTCTGCCCGGTTCATTATATAAAAACCTTCACTCGGATTATGAAGTTCTAAAATCTGTTGTGGCATATAAGCACCATAAACCTTCATATTTGCTTCTGGGATATACTTTTTGATATCCGGCCAGATAGCATTCTTCAGAAAAACCATGGCATCCCTGTTTGGCTCATGATGAAAGTTTCCGATAAACGCAAAATCCTTACGGTCATAAAAACCCGGCCAAGAGTCAACAACCTTTTTATCAATCGGCTCGAGCAAAAACGGAAGATAATAAAGCTGTTGTTCACTGACTTTAAAAACATTCCGGAGCAAATCCATTTCAGCTTCTGAAATCATCAACGAAAAATCTGACCGCCAGATACTTGCAATTTCTCTTTTTGCAACATCCGAGAACAGATCTGAAATCGCAAAATCATATTGACCTTTTACGGCTTTTTTTCGCGCATCCCTAAGGCAGTGCAGGTCTTCAGTATCTAAAATCCGTAAAGCTTCCGGGCAATTCTCGGCAACACGCCAGCCAAATTGTTCTTCAGTCATGAAACGGTCAAAAAGCACTATTTCAGGATTCATTTCCTTTACAAAATCATCAAACCCTGAATCATTCAATAGTATATGCTTTCGTGATACTCCAATTGAATTAAGGTCGGACATAAACGCGCTATCCGCAGCTGTGCTCGCAAATGTTATCTGAAAATTATTCTTTTGAAATAGATCAATCAATTGCATCATCCGGCTTCCCGCCGCTGAAGAGTTTGGCTCGGGCCAGACAAAACCGATTATTAAAAGCCTTTTCAAATCCATAACGATACTTTAAAATGCAAATAAAACAAATTTATATCCACACAGAAAAAAATTGTCCATCACATAGCGGAAATTCTCCATGTTTTTAAAACGCTAACTGCCGCAACTTTGTAATGTCGACGAACATTATTTTAGCCGGTTTTTAAAACCAATGCCGATGTTTCACCACAACTATATCGCGACACGATTGGTTTTGCAAAATGGACGCCAATAACCGGGATATAATTATTGCTCTTTTATTTTGTTTGTGTCGCACCGGTC
>CAZSDN010000035.1:0-1367 GCA_964605595.1 uncultured Flavobacterium sp.
AAGAAATAGTAACGCTTTTGAGAAAAGTCACATATTCTTCTTTTGTCAGAGATTCAGGTGCAACATATAATAATTTGGTAAGGCCTGAAGAAACGTCTTTTTTGACCTGGGTAATTTCGGTTTTGGTAAGTGATGAATTCAAAACGTGCGCTACGCCGTTTTCTGAAGAAAGGCTCCTGATGGCATCTACCTGGTTTTTCATAAGAGCGATCAAAGGTGAAACTACAATCGCTGTTCCTTCTTTGATTAATGCCGGCAATTGATAACAAAGGGATTTTCCGCCGCCGGTTGGCATAATTACAAATGTATTCTGTCCTGAAATGATGCTTTGGATTACTTTTTCTTGCAATCCTTTAAATTGGGTGAAACCAAAATGCTTTTTTAATTCTTTATGGATATCGATTTCGTTTGAATTCATTCTTTATTTAGCGTATTTTACATAAATTTGCAATATCATAAAGATACACTTTTCTTTAAAAACAACAAACCTTTATATAATTTCTGTTTTGGCACAAAAAGAAACAATCCTGGCAATCGCTAAGAGAACAATCCTCACTGAAAGCGAAGCTATTAAAGGACTCGCAAATTTACTCACAGAAGATTTCACAAAAGCTACCGAACTGATTTTTAATTCAAATGGAAGGCTTATTGTTACGGGAATTGGAAAAAGCGCAATTATCGCACAAAAAATTGTCGCTACGATGAATTCTACCGGAACACCGTCCATGTTCCTTCATGCTTCGGAAGCGATCCATGGTGATTTGGGAATGGTTCAACCCGGCGATGTTGTCATCTGCATTTCAAAAAGCGGGAACAGCCCGGAAATAAAAGTTCTGGTTCCGATCATCAAACGATTCGGAAATCCCTTAATCGCGATTACCGGAAATATCACTTCATTTTTAGCAAAAGGTTCCGATTTTATTCTTGACACGACTGTCGAAAAAGAAGCCGATCCTATAAATCTTGCACCAACTACAAGCACAACGGCACAATTGGTGATTGGTGACGCGCTTGCGGTTTGCCTGATGGAAATGCGCAGCTTTAAAAGCGATGATTTTGCGAAATACCATCCTGGCGGTGCTTTGGGCAAAAAATTATTGCTTCGCGTAAAAGACATGCTCGAAAACAACCATAAGCCAATGGTTGGCCCGGACGCTTCTGTAAAGAAAGTCATTTTTGAAATTTCTGAAAAAAGGCTGGGCGTAACGGCAGTCATTGAAAATCAGAAAGTAGTCGGAATCGTAACCGATGGCGATATAAGAAGAATGCTAAACAACACTGATTCGATTGCCGGTTTGACCGCAAAAGACATTATGACGAAAAACCCTAAAGTGATTTCTTCCTCATTTATGGTCGTAGACGCACTA
>CAZSDN010000035.1:1377-9132 GCA_964605595.1 uncultured Flavobacterium sp.
TAAATATTTTGGAAGATTTTTCGATAACACAACTCATTGTTGTTGATGAAGGCGAATACAAAGGCGTATTGCATTTACACGACATTTTAAAAGAAGGAATCGTATAATGGCGAAAAAGAATATGAATGAAATGTCTTTCATGGATCACCTTGAAGACTTGAGATGGTTGCTTATAAGGAGTACAATTGCCGTTTTGGTTTTAGCCTGCGCTTCTTATTTCTTTATCGATTTTATCTTTAATGATATTATTTTCGGGGCGAAAGACCCGGATTTTATTACATATCATTTCTTTTGTGAAGTAACCAAATTCATTGACATCGAAGAATCATCGGCCTGTGCGACAGAATTCGCGTTCAACATCCAGAATACCGAAGTTGGCGGACAATTTTCTATTTTTCTCTGGACGTGCATAACTTCCGGGTTTATCCTCGGATTTCCCTATATTTTGTGGGAAATATGGAAATTCATCAGTCCGGCTTTATATGAAAAAGAACGTAAAAACGCTCGTTCGTTTATTTTCGCTTCTTCGATGCTGTTTTTTCTTGGAGTGCTTTTCGGATACTATATAATTGTTCCGTTATCTGTAAATTTCTTCGGAACTTTCATCGCAAGCGACATCATCATCAATAACTTTACAGTTGACTCTTATGTTTCGATGGTAAAAACCTCGCTGATTGCTTCCGGGCTTGTCTTTGAATTGCCGATTATTATTTATTTCCTGGCAAAACTCGGGCTCGTTTCAGCTGATTTTCTCCGCAACTACAGGAGGTACTCAATTGTCATTATCCTGATTATCGCCGCAATCGTGACGCCACCGGATATTACCAGCCAGATAATCGTATCGATCCCGATCCTTATTTTGTATGAAGCAAGTATCTTTATCGCTGCAAAAGCTTACAAAAAACCTATTGAAAATAAATCTGAAAACAATGAGTAACCAGGTAACCGAATTCAATGAATATCGTTCGAAAATGAACGAAAAACTCCTAGCCGACAATAATAAAATTGTTAAGCGCATTTTCAACCTTGACACAAATGCTTACGCAGAAGGCGCTCTTGACGTAAAAACAAAAGAATTGCTTGGGCTTGTGGCTTCAACGGTTTTACGCTGTGACGACTGTGTGAAATATCATTTGGAAACCAGCTACAAAGAAGGAATTACAAAAGAAGAAATGATGGAAGCAATGGGAATCGCAACGCTCGTTGGCGGAACGATTGTTATTCCGCATCTACGCCGCGCCTATGAGTTCTGGGAAGCTTTGGAACAACAATCAGCCGAAACTAAATAATTGTTAAAGGCACAACCTATTGGTATGATAATTTGTTTATTTGCGACAAAACATTACCAATGAAGCTCTTTCTAATTTCGGTTTTATTTATTACATCTGTTTGTTCGAGCCAAAATATATTCGACTACGAAAGGGAAATTTCCAATAAAGAAATTTACAACCATGAAGAAATCAACTTCAAGGTACTTTCAAAAAAAGACAGCATCAAGCTTTCAGGAACGTTAATAAGTCCAAAAAATACTTCGGATAGTATCCTGATAATCGTTCCCGGATCAGGCGCCGATACCAGAAACAGCCATTATCTTCTTACAGAGGAACTTTTGAAAAACAATATTTCGGTTTATCGATATGATGAAAGAGGCATTGGTAAATCCGAAGGAAAATTCAATACTGCCAATTATACAATCACTGATATGTCGGAAGAATTGGCGAGTTGTATTCAGGCTTTAAAGAAAAACAAATCGTTATCCGGAAAAAAGATAGGATTATTAGGCCACAGCCAGGGCGGAATGGTCACGATGCAAACGTATGAGAATAATCTTCCGATAGATTTCATGATCCAATGGGCAACGCCTGTACAAAAACATGGCGAATTTATAAAATACCAAATAAAATCCGGACAGAATGCTTTTGCCGATGTATTGAAATTTGACAACATCAGCCAAAAGCTCGAAATAGTCACGGCATTACATAAAGTAGTTGAAGAAAATAAGAACAACGACAACTGGCAATTGACCAAAAAATTGGACAAAGCTTCTAAAAAACTTGGCTACGGAAAAGAACATTATTCAAGATTCCCTTATCTGACACTTTCAAGCGAAAAAGATATTGTCAGGAAAAATTTCGAACCAACTTATCAAAGCATAAAGATTCCCGTTCTATATATAATTGGCACGAAAGATACTTTTGTAGATCCGGAAGCCGAAACTAAATTACTGGAAGGTTTCAATAATCAGAACATTACAATAAAAAAGATGGACGGCCTTTCACATTACCTCACGCCATCAAAGTTAACATTGCAAACCCTGTACGAAATAGACAAAAGTGCTTTGTCAGAAATTATAAATTGGATAAAAATCAGATAGTATTACTATCTTTTGTCCTTATATTTGCCGTGAATTATCAATAAACAATTAGCGTAAAATGATCTTAAGAGCCGATAATTTAATCAAAACCTACAAAGGAAGAAGCGTTGTAAAAGGAATTTCTGTTGAAGTAAACCAAGGAGAAATTGTAGGTTTGCTTGGCCCGAACGGCGCCGGAAAAACTACTTCGTTTTACATGATTGTTGGATTAGTAAAACCAAATAGCGGTAACATTTACCTCGATGAAACTAATATTACTGATTTCCCGATGTACAAACGTGCGCAAAACGGAATCGGTTACCTGGCTCAGGAAGCTTCGGTTTTCAGGAAACTGAGCATTGAAGACAACATTCTTAGCGTTTTACAGCTTACTAAATTATCCAAAGCCGAACAGGAAGCAAAAATGGAATCATTGATCGACGAATTCAGTTTACAGCACATTCGCACCAATCGCGGCGATTTGCTTTCAGGCGGGGAAAGGCGCCGTACCGAAATCGCACGCGCGCTTGCAACCGATCCGAAATTTATTTTGCTTGATGAACCTTTCGCTGGAGTTGACCCTGTTGCCGTAGAAGATATCCAGCGAATTGTTGCGCAATTGAAAAACAAGAATATCGGAATCCTTATAACCGATCACAATGTCCAGGAAACACTTGCAATTACAGACAAAACTTACTTAATGTTTGAAGGCGGAATCCTGAAAGCAGGAAAACCAGAAGAACTGGTTCAGGACGAAATGGTGCGCCGCGTATATCTTGGTCAGAATTTCGAATTAAGGAAGAAAAAACTCGAATTTTAGTTTAATTTCCAATCGTCAGGTATTTTAATTTTGTTTGCGAACCGTTGAAAATGTTGACATCAACGTTACCGGAAATTCCGTGTACGGCCGCTTTTTCGGTGAATTGCCAGAACAGCCAGTTCGGTTTTATCTCTTCTACAAAAACATTATAATTTGCAATCCAGAATGTATATTCGCTAAATTCTTTGTGAAGGAAAGCGTCATAATATTTTTCGCCGCTGTAAATAATCGGCTGAACGCCATAATGACTTTCGACTTTTTTAAGCCAGCGTTTCAAGCCAACTTTTAAACTGTCGATTGATTGGTTTTTCGGAAGTTTTTCAATATCCAAAACCGGCGGCAAATCACCTTTTTTTAATTTGACCGTTTTGATGAAAAGCGCGGCTTGCTCAAGTGAGTTTTCATTCGGACGATAATAATGATAAGCACCTCGGATCAGGTTATGCTTTTTGGCTTCACGCCAGTTTTCCTGAAAACAATTATCCGGACGGTCATTTCCGGCGGTGGCGCGAATGAAAACAAATCCGATCGGAAAACGTTCTTCAATGGTCTGGATTTTACTCCAATTTATTTTTCCCTGGTATTCGGAAACATCGATTCCCGCGACTTTGTTACTGTTTCTGCTAAGGATTTGATAATTCCGAATATCGTTGATTCGTTTCGCTTCTTTTTCTTCTTTGATTCTTTTATCGGTTTTAAAGCTGAAATAATATGCCAAACCTTCGCGGTAATGGTACCCCAAACCAAGCAATACAAGAACCAAAAAAGAAATCAATAGTATTCCCGAAACTTTTCCTGAGAAAAAGCTTTTCTTTTTGCGTCGTACGATTCTTTTCCGGGTAGTTTTCGCCATACAATCACAACTCCTTTTTCTGAAGCATATTGTATATAATTGAAGTCAGAATGTAGGAAATAATGATCAACGGAACGGCTAAATACCTAAATGCGGCAAGCATCAAAACCGAAAACAGCAAAAATCCGAACTGAAGCGCGTTGTCTTTCAAGTTGAACTTTTTAATTTTCAAGGAAAATAACGGAATTTCTGCATTCAAAATATAAGCACTAAATAAAGTAATCGCTAACAGCATCCATTGATTTGTAAGGATTTCAAGCAAAATCAATCCTTCGCCTTTCAGCATTGTGAGGCTTAGGATGAAAAGCGCATTTGCGGGAGTTGGCAATCCGATGAACGAATCTGTTTGGCGCGTATCTATATTGAACTTTGCCAGGCGCATGCACGAACCTAATGTGATGATAAATCCTAAAAATGGGAAATAACTATCATCAGGCATTCCCGAACTGTATTTCATCAGAAAAAACATTGCAACTCCGGGTGTAACACCGCTTGTGACCATATCTGCAAGCGAATCCAATTGCAAACCCAATTCACTCGAAACATTAAAAATCCGCGCAAAAAAACCATCGAAGAAATCAAAGAAAATTCCTAAAGCAACAAACAAAAAAGCCAACTCAAATTCATCCCGAAATGCAAAAACCACAGCAATACAGCCGCAAAAAAGATTCAGTAATGTAATGAAATTAGGAATGTGTTTTTTGATACTCATTTTCTAGGTTTTAGGAAAAACAAATTTATACAATAACTTAAAGCTGGCTGCGTTTTTATTGGAGATTTTTATGCACTTCCCTATTTTACCATTTATTTGATAAAGTGCCGGCAAGCGTCAAATAAAAATTATATTTTTGGCTAAAATTTAAAAACAGGCTTTTTCCTGTATAAACAAGTTGCTTTGAAAAAAATTTTTGCGGTTTTCTTTCTTGTAATGTCTTCGCTTGCATATAGCCAGGCAGTCCGGAAATATTCCAACGAATTTATGAATATTGGTGTCGATGCGGCGGCTTTGGGAATGTCTAACGCCGTGGTTGCGACAACTAATGATGTGAATTCAGGATATTGGAACCCGGCCGGCCTTGTGCATCTTGAAGGCGACCAAGTATCATTAATGCACGCGAGTTACTTTGCCAACATTGCCCAATACGATTATGCCGCTTATGCAAAGCAGATTGACGACCGAAGCGCTTATGCCATTTCCATCATTCGTTTTGGGGTTGATGACATTATGAATACGACTCAGTTAATTGACAGCGACGGAAATATTGATTACAACCGGATCAGCCTTTTTTCCACAGCCGATTATGGCGTTACGTTTTCCTATGCGAGAAGGCTTCAGGTTCCCGGATTTCAATATGGTGTGAACGCAAAAGTAATTCGCAGGATCATTGGCGACTTCGCAAATTCGTGGGGTTTTGGTTTTGATGTCGGTTTACAATTTGAACGCAATAACTGGAAATTCGGTTTTATGGTCCGCGATATCACGACCACGTATAATGTTTGGGCGATTGACGAAGAAGAATATAAAAAGATAGCCGGCGCAATTCCCGGGGAAAATCAGGAATTGCCCGAAAGTTCTGAAATTACGTTACCGAAAGCACAATTCGGGGTAGCAAAAAAATTTGAATTCCATAACGACACCAGCCTTTTGGCATCAGGAAATTTAAATATGCGCTTTGAGCAGACAAACGATATTTTTTCAACTCAAGGCCTGAGCGTTGATCCGGCGGTTGGATTTGAATATGGTTATACCGATTTGGTGTTCATCCGGGCCGGTGTTGGAAATTTCCAGAATATCGAACAAATGGACGGCACCAAAAAAGTAGGTTTTCAGCCAAATATCGGAATCGGTTTTAAATACAAAGGAATCCAGATTGATTATGCGCTGACAGACTTGGGCGACCAGAGCGCGGCTTTATATTCGAATATTTTTTCCGTCAAAGTGGATTTAAGTATTTTTAGGCGATAAAAACAAAACTATGAATCGGATAAAAATTACTTTTTTCTTATTTTCATTTTCACTTCTGAATTCTTTTATCGGTTTCAGCCAGAACCGTTTGGTTTCTGAAAATACTGAAATCAGCTTAATAACATGTGATTCAGGAACCGAATTGTATTCGCTTTTTGGGCACACAGCGCTTCGGGTTAAAGACGTAACCTACGGGATTGACGATGTTTACAATTATGGTTATTTCGATTTCCGGACGCCTAATTTCTATCTTAAATTCGTAAAAGGCGATTTGCAGTATTTTGCCGCAGCTGACCGTTTCGACAATTTTATGGCCGAATATGTATATGACCAAAGAGGCGTTTACGAACAAAAGCTCAATCTTACGCTGGAGCAGAAACAAAAAATAGTTGATAATCTAAATGATGATCTGTCATCCGACAAAAAATTCTATACATACAAATTCATCGATAAGAATTGCACGACGATGGTTGCCGATATTATCAATGAGAACATTTCGGATAAACTTTCCCTGAAAATAAATGACGCGGGAAAAACCGATCGTACGATTTTATACAAATACCTGAAAACCCATTTTTATGCAAACCTTGGAATTTGCATCATGTTTGGCGCAAAAACCGACAGGAAATTTGACCATGCATTCCTTCCGTTGCAATTGCTCGAGAGCGTTTCTAAAACCAAAAATAACGGGCAGCCTCTTACAAGGGAAACAAAAACCTTAAACATCCAGAGCGCTGAAACCCAGCAATCAATTTGGGATAATTGGTACAGTTATATTTTGGTTTTCCTAATAATTGCTTTGGTAAACAAAAGGATCGTTTCGCTTACCTATTTAACATTTTCGGCCGTATTGGGAATTTTTCTGATTTGGGTTGGCAGTTACTCGCTTCACAAGGAATTGTTGCTTAATTATAACATTCTACTCTTTAATCCGGTTTTGCTTTTGTTAACTGCTTTTGTTTTGAAAAAGAATTATAAATGGGCATTAAGGCTGGCTTACGCTTGCTTAGGATTACTATTGGTTTATGTAATCGTAATGTTTAATAAAGTGCATTTCCTGCTTTTTATTCCGATGATTGCAACAACCACAATCATTTTGATAAGAGTAGTGAAACAAACGAGGAAATCTTTATTGGCCTCTGTAAAATAAAACCGTACTGAACGTTTTAATAACAATGTTCAAATCAAGGAAAACGCTTCGGTGCTTGATATAATACAGGTCGTATTGAAGTTTTATCAGGCTGTCTTCCATTGTTTCCCCATACGCATAATTTACCTGTGCCCAACCGGTTAACCCTGGTTTGATAACATGGCGCGTATCATAAAACGGCATAAGCGCTGAAAGTTCTTTCACAAAAACAGGGCGTTCGGGCCTTGGGCCAATAAATCCCATTTCTCCTTTTAGTATATTTATAAACTGGGGAATTTCGTCAATTCTGGCTTTTCTCAACAGTTTTCCGAATCGAGTGATCCTGACATCATTTGTAGTTGCAAAAACAGCTCCGTCAGTTTCAGCATTTTTCACCATGGTTCGGAATTTATAAATCTGAAAAGGTTCTCCGTTTTTACCAACACGCGTTTGCAGGTAGAATAATTGCCCGCGATTTCCTATAAGGTTTCCAACCAGGATTATCGGCAATAAAGTAAGGCCTATGGCAAGCCCGGCTATCGAGAATAAAACTTCAAGGATTTTTACAATCAGCAAATAAAGTTTGTTTTGATTGCTTCGGTTAAACGGAAAAAAACGGGACATTGACTTGTCC
>CAZSDN010000035.1:9142-25094 GCA_964605595.1 uncultured Flavobacterium sp.
TACCTGTAAAAATCTTTATCAAAATGCTGAATGGGCACTCGCTGGGTAATACTTTCATAAGCCTGCGTATAATCCCTGATTATATATCCATTTTCGAGCAAATACAATAACTTGTTATAAAGCGGCACAGTCATTCCATCTGTTTTTTGTGATGCTATGACAATTTCAGAGACAAAATGCTTTTTTATAAATCCATCGAGTTCATCAATTTTAAGGTTTTGCACATGATCATATTTGGAAGAATCTTTCTCATTTTCATTTAAATCATAGTTCAAATAGCCTATAATGCGATAATGTGGATCTATGCTTTTTAATCCTTTGACAAGTCCTCCAACTTCCTCGCTATTGCAAACCAGGATTACTTTTTTCTCGAACCTGTTGGATGCTAAAAAAGCCTGGTAAAAAATCCGCCAAAAAAGAAGTCCAAAAAATAATGTGAGAAAGAAATATAAAATCTGGATCCTGTTTAAAGGAAGTATTGGTGTAAATACTGGTGTTAAAAGATAAAAAAGCGCGGTTGTGCTGGCTGTCAGAACAATGCTCTTTATTGCCTGAAACTGATTACTTGCAACCTGTAAATTGTACATTTCAAAGACAGTTCCCAAAATATTGATATATAAACCAAGTACAATAGCCCAATAAAAATTGTCTGATGAAAGAGTAAGATATTGAAAATCAGATATTTTTCCAACTAAATAAATAGAAAACAAAACAAAAATAACATCAAAAATCCTTAGCAGGATTTTCCTTTCAGAAATTTCAAAATGTATTTTTTGTTGAGACCGCATCAATAAAGTGTTAAAACATTCCGCAATTTAACAATTCTATCTGAATTATAATTACTGGTTAAAAATATCTTGCGTCATTCATCCGAAGGCCTTTTTCGAGGTTTCGGGGCAACAATGTAAACTTTTAACAAAGAGAGTGAATAAACAAAAGCAGGAGCGGCAATACGCATGGCGGCGTGATTGATTGTCAGCAGCCAAAAAAACAGGATCGGAAACATGAAGAAATTCTCACGGTTATCAAGATGCAAAAATATCGGAGTTACAAAAAGTACCAACAAAGCCATAATTCCCAATGCGCCATGTTCGGCAAGCAAACGGGTAATTTCGTTATGTGAAGCAATATTTTCTCCTGTGGCTTCCTGCCGCATATCGATGGTTTTTCCAACTCCAACACCAAAAAGCGGGTTTTCGTAAAATGCGGTCATCTCAGTTTCGGCAATTTTTTCACGCCCGCTCATACGGCTTTCTTTTGCCCTTCCCAAAGCATCTTCATTTGAATAACGGTTTCCTATTAAACCGTTGGTTTGCATAAGGCTATAACTCCAAATCATAATCGTACCAGCCACTATGCTAATTATAAAATAATTCAATTTGACTTTTGCTTTATAATTGAACCGCATGTATAATGCGGCAAGAAGTAATCCGATCATGACGATAGCCGTTATTACGCCACCGCGGGAAAAAGTAACTATAGCCCTGAAAGTAATAACCGCTGCAATTCCGATATTCAAAACCGACATCCTTATGCTGTCAGACCTCAAAAGCGCCCTAGATACAAAAATGAAAACTCCTAATCCCAAAACCGTTGACACCTGGTTTGGCCCGAAACCTCCTGAAGTTTTTGAATTGGAATCGGTTCCGGTAATTACATCCCGGATACTTGGACTAAAAAGGATAACAAAAACTGTCAGCGTGATAATGGGCAATCCCAGAGCCAATAATATCCTATTCATCTGGTCATAAGTGACTTTTCGCTGGTAAGTATATAAAGCACATAATCCGAGGCAAACCGGGCCCGAAATCACAAATGATATGATTTTCCTGTCTTCCATAGATGTACTCAATACCGTAGCCGCTAACAGTACGCCCGGGACTAATAATAAAATGTATACCCAGTAAGGAATCGCATTTTTCGAAAAACCGCTGAAATACATTCCGACACCGATAATTATCATTACACTGTATTTCCCAAACTCATATACAGGAACGCCGCTCGTGGCTCTTAGGAAAACTTCGCATCCCGCCATATAAGCCGCAACCAACAAGACTTCGTTTCCTTTGTTTTGTTTTTTGACCACATAAATCAATCCGACAATCAGGATCAGTATGGAATATATTTTCGAAAGAAATGGAAATATAAAAATGACAACACCAATTAGGATGTGAAGTAAAATCAGCGAAACATAATTGATGCTTTTATATTGCATTTTTAAGGGTATCGTATTTTATCAGTAATGATTCCAGAACAGATTCTTCTGAAAATTTAGCCGCAACTGTCTGACGTAAATTTACGCCAAAAAACTCTCTGAGCGCTTTATCTGATGTCATTTTACTTAATTGCCGTTTCATTTCAGGCAAATTTTCCGGGTTAAACAATAATCCATTGACATCATTTTCTATTATATTCGAACAGTAGCCAACATTAGTCGAAAGTACTGCCAGTCCGGCCTGACCATATTCTAACAATGAAACCGGAAAACCTTCAGAAACCGAGGTCAAAATACCAATTTCAGCCTGAAGCAGAATATTTTGCACATCATTTCGCAAATCATATAAGAATATGGAATCTTCAAGAGCGTTTAATGCAATAAAATCTTTGAGTTCCCGGGAATAATCATCCTGAAAATCCCGGCCAATCAGATGCAGCGACCAGTCCTGCTCATGCAGTTTTAACGAACTGAAAGCACGCAAGGCAATAATATGATTTTTCGGGTTCTTGAGATTGGCAAGCTGGACAATCCTTTTTCCTTCAGTTCCTTTTAGTTTTGTGACATTTTTTTCGTTGATTCTGGAACTGGCAAAATTCGGGATGTAATATACTTTTTTATAATGCAATCTTTTTTCGATCCACGTTTTTAATTGCATATTTACTACAAATATCATTGAGAAGAAAAACGATGCGACATATAAAACTGTATTTTGCCTCATGGACTGATTGGCCCGGGCTCCATAATGCTCGTGCCAGATAACCTTTATTTTTGGAAAAATTGCTTTTAGCAAAAATGCTATAAAAAATGAAGTTCCGTGAGCATGTAAAATATCAGCCTTATTTTCTTTTAAAAATGCCTTAAGCTTAAAAACTGCCTTAAGATCGAAAGTGCTTTTTCGCTTCAAAAAGCAATAGGCTACATCAGAGTGCAACTGTTCTTTCAGCAGGCCTTCTTTTCTTGTTGCCACTAATCCCGAAAACTCTATTTTGCGTGCCAATGAATTCGCATAATTCACTGCAACCTGCTCTGCGCCGCCAATTTCAAGCGAATCTACGATTTGTACAACTCTCATAGCTCAAGCAGGATTTTAATTTGTGATTCGAAAGCATCCAACGTATATTTTCGGGACCATTCGGAAGCGTTTTCCCGCATTGAGCCAAATGCCTCCTGATTGCTAAAAATGTGTTCTAAAATACTAACATCCTTATTTTTATCCATTTCTAAAAGAATACCTCTTTTTCCATAATCCAGCATAAAAGGGACACATGAAACTTTTGTCGCAACCGGGATACAACCCCAAAACATTCCTTCGGCAATAACTTTGGGCCAGCCTTCGCTTTCTGATGGAAGCAGTACAAAATGGCTGTTCTGAAAAGCCGACTTTACTGTTTCTCCATTTTGGTTCCCTTCAAGAATTATTACATTCTGAAGATTATTGAACGTAATAAAATGCTCGATTTTTTCTCTTTCAGATCCGTCGCCAAATAGGCGCAACCTAACATCAAAACCTTTATTGTACAAAGCATTGGCCAACTCAGCAACATAAAGCGGATTTTTTCCGCGCACTAAAGTTCCCGCAAATACGAGTTCAATTTTTCCCTGTAAATTTACCGGAAGCAATGGGATTATTTCTGATTCATGATAAGTTGCGGTAAAAAATGGGAAAATATTTTCAGTCATTTCCGGCCATTCTCCATAAACCAGTACTTTCATGTTTTTGGTCAGGAAAGTGTTTCCTAAAATCCATTTTTGCAATCTATAAGTAAACGGCTGTTTTGATTTCGGATCCCAGTTCCCGGCATATTTTGCTGTCTTTTTCTTTTTCGGGAAGAATATCTGGATGACGGCTCCCAAAAGACCAATATTTCCCGGGCAGCGTAAATGAACATGATCAGCTTTTTGCATCGCCCCATATATGCTAAAACAGATGGACGGAATTTTAAAAAGTGCTTTTACAGCATTTTGAACTGAGAGAATATTGAAGTTTTGAATACGGACGAACTCGATATCCGAATGCTCATAAAAAGAATGGATCGGCGATTTTATGCCGGTTTCAAATGGCGCGACAATTAGCGCTCTGTCAGCATATTTGAGCCAAATATTCATCTCACGCACATAAGGTGCATAAGCAGCATAATTTCCATTATCTGCAAGATGCGGTGCGTGGGTGATTATGGCAAAAGTCATGAATTCAGGACGGTTTGTTTTCCATCAGCATTGTGAGATGCATGCAACGAAACAACGCTTTATCTGAAACTTTTGATTCTTCCCAATCCTGATTATGCCATTTTTTTCCGATCTCGGTTTTTCTTTTCCCAGAAAAAGGAAGGAAATTTACAACCGTCATCCATTTTGTTTTTCCAAGAAGCCCACGCCTTTCAGTAATGTGAAAAGCATTTTCATATTTTTTATAGGTTTCTTTCGTAAAAGGCCATTCCCATGCGGCATCCGACTGAAATGGACGGTAAAGCGTCCTTAATATTTTTATCGGAACACTTGTCTCTAAAGGATCATAGCTGATGATTTTCCCGTTTGGGACGAGCTTTTCTTTTAATTTGGCGATTAAAAGATCGGTGTTTTCAAAATGATGCAAAACTCCATAGGCATAAATAAGGTCAAAATCTTTCTCGGCAAAATCGCTTGAAAGAAAATCAACTGCTTCGGCTTTTGCAGTGGGCAGATCGCTTAATCGCTCACTAAGTTTTGCAATTGCCACGTCGCTAAGATCAATTCCTGTATAACTTTTTGAATTTTCGGCTAAGTAACGCGACCAGTAATTCCCTGAAAAACAGCCCAGGTCCAATACTTTTTTTTCTGCCAGATTACCAAACCATTCTTTATGCAACAAATAAGCCTGGTCTGCGATGCCGGTATTTTTCCTGATCTTTGTGAGAAGTCCATTCCGCAAACGCGCCCATACTTTCGTAAAGTAATTCTGCTTGAAATTATTGTAAAACTCTTTCTGTTTTTTATTGGTTTCTAAAATCGAATCGGTCGTTTTCATTTTTTCAATTCAGGTTTGTTAAATAAAAGGCTTAGCCAGCCAATGGTCCTTCCCATGGATTCTGTAAAAGCTTTCTGCCGGTCGTTGGCTGTAAAAGTATTCATAAATCGGATAGCAGTCAACAATAGCGTGACAGAATTCCATTTTAACCTTGCTTTTAAAGAAGGTTTCGGATTTTTAATCCGCCATACATACCAGCCGTTCCTGACCACCATTTTACCGTATTTGTATTGGTTTGGCCTACCGTCAGGATTGTGGTAGTGCGCTAAACGAGCGGCCGTATTACAGTACAATTGCCCGAGTTTAGACAATCGTATTGTAAAATCGGCATCTTCATATAGACCATATCCTTCAAAATATTCTGAAAAAGATATTTTCTCAAAGGCTTCTTTCCGAAAGGAAGAAACTCCGCCCATAAGTTGCTCAACGGGATAAATTTTTCCGCTTGGTGGCAAAAAACCTACACTTCTGCCATGAGAAAAATCGGGCATGAAACCAGGCGGAAGGTTGCTGTCCAATCCTATTTTTTTCCGCAATACAAAACGGCTTCCATCCGGCCTTTTCCATCCGTCATAAAAATATTCGGTGATTGTAGGTGTATAACCTTCGCCCACGAATTCTGCTTCCGATTCGTTTGTAATATATCCTCCAACCCCTAAAGCATCTGGTTTTAGTTCGTATGTATTTATAAGTTTTTCAAAATAATCATTTTCCAAAACAGTATCATCGTCCAGGAAACAAACAATTTCGATATTTTTTGAAACCCGTTCAATACCGTAATTACGCTGTCGCGTAAGGCCTCTATTTTCAGGCGGGACATGATAATACCGTAAATTCACGAATGGATGCTGCTCTATTAATGCGCCTGTTTCATCGTTTACCGATCCGTCGACAATTAGTATTTCATCGGGATAAAGTACTTGAGATTTTACTGAATCCAGTAAATTCAGTAAAGGTTTGGGGCGCATATAGGTGCATATGATCAGCGAGAATTTCATCCTTCTAATTTAATATTTCAGAATGCAGTAAATAGCCCTGAAGCCGTCTTTCCAGCCAATTTTTTTTCCTTCTTCAAAAGTCCTTCCGTAATAACTGATTCCGACTTCATAAATTCTCACACCGGGAACTCTAGCTATTTTGGCAGTAACTTCAGGCTCAAATCCAAAGCGTTTTTCCTGTAATTTTAATGGTTTAAGCATATCTGCGCGGAACATCTTATAACCGGTTTCCATGTCTGTTAGGTTCAGATTTGTCATCATATTACTTAAAAATGTAAGGAACTTATTTCCGATACTATGCCAGAAAAATAAAACACGGTGAGGTTTTCCTCCCATAAATCGGCTTCCGTAAACCACATCGGCATGGCCATCTATGATAGGTTTCAATAAAACGTTGTACTCCCCGGGATCATACTCGAGATCAGCATCCTGGATGATTATCAAATCTCCCGACGCTTCATTTATTCCGGTATGCAATGCGGCACCTTTGCCAAAATTTCTGGTATGCTCAAGGAAAATAATCTCAAGTTCCTGATTTTTTGCAATGTAATTTTTTACACTTTGTGAAGTAGTATCCGTACTGAAATCATTTACAATGATAATTTGTTTGTGCAAACCTCCTATTAATTGTACCGCTTTAACTTTATCGAGGATGCGGTGTATCGTTGCACCTTCGTTATAAGCCGGAATTATAATTGATAATTTAGAGATTTTTTCCATTGAATTTTATTTATGTCGCGTTCCAAGAGAGATCAGTTTTTTTGCATAAAAAACCGATTTATTGAACTGGATTAGCCTATACGGCAAAAGCAACATTCTTAACAAGAAACCACTTTTTGAGCCGCGAAACAAATAATAACTCAGGTTTTTGTATTTGTATTCCTTTAATTGTCGTGGTGAAAATTGTTTTAAAACGCCATACATAACTGTCGGACTTGGAACCGGACGAATAATCCCTACAGGATTATCCAATTCCCATGGTTGTTTTTTTCTTTTCTTCCCGAGAATTTTTGCCTGGGCATTCCACCATCTGTAACCGCCCGCCGGTGGTTTTAAATGAAGATTGGTCGAGTAAGGATTAAACAAAACTACAACTCCAATCTTTACCAACGACAATCCGAAATCACTGTCTTCGCCATAGCCACCGTCAAAATTTATATCGTTGCCTATTAAAGCGTTTACATATTCACGCTTGACGCAGGAATTTGCATTACTGAAATTTGTCGTTGCTCCGGCACGCCATCTCAAAGGCCCGAAATTGACAAGTTTTTCTTCCAGATCATTCAAATCCTGATGGAAATTATCGGCACGGATATCGAGTCCGTTACACGCAAAGGCATTATACGTTTGCAGGAAACGAACATGGTTTTGTATAAAATCAGGTGGGATCCTGACATCGTCGTCTCCAAAAACAATATAATCAGCAGTACATTTTTCGATAGCTTCATTACGGGCGCGGCAACTTCCTTTTGACTGTTGCCAAACGATCTGCACTTTAAACGGATATTGTTTTTCAGTATATAAAGCTTCATCCCTTTCACTCTCGGGAGTCGCATCTACAATAATAACTTCTGAAGGCTTATAAACCTGGGCAGATAAATCCTCTAATAATTGTAAGGTAAAATCCTGGCGAAACATGGTTGGGATGATGTAACTTACTGAAGGATTTTCAGTGGATTCAATGAGTTTTCTTGCCGGAATAATTTTATTGTAATCCCGTTGTGTGAATTTATTTTTTACGGAAAGCATTGAATTCCACTCGGAGAAATTCCATATTCCGCGGCGGTACAACATATAAATAGAATGTTCTGTTTTGAAATTTTTCCTAAAAAACACATAACGATCTTTTGCGGAAATTTTGACTTGTTGCGCCTCATCCGAAGAAAAAAGCCCTTTTGCATACAAAGTAACCGCTCCGTAGAACCGTAATGCCTGAAATCCAAAATCCAAAGCCTGAATCTGGGGATTCTCAAAATCAGTATCAAATCCGCCGATGGTTTCCCAAACCTGCTTACGAACGGCAAACATATCAGGATTCAAGCGCCAGCTAATACATTCATCAAGTCCGTCAAAATCATCTACATACCAAAAAATCACTGAAGTCTGATAGGCAATTTCGGGAAAAGCATTCTTAAACCCTTGCTCAAACGAACTGTGCCAGATATCGCCCGGGCCGTTGGAAAGTGCTTCGAGTTTATCAAAATCGGGATTCCCGCAATATAAAATCGTTTCGCCTTTTTTTGTAAAATATTCCTTTAGTTCTGCGCTCATTTGGTTCTTAAAATTATTGAATCGTAAAATTCCATGTTTTGCTTGGTTATGATATCAATGGCAAATTTTTCGTCAACTCGTCTTTTTGCCGCTTCGCCAAAAGCAGTATTCAAATCCTGGTTTTGTAAAAGTAAATTAATTTGGGTTGCAAACTGCTGATGGCTTTCAGGATGCACTAAAAAACCATGCTTTCCGTCATCGATCATTTCATTTGCCCAGCCTATATTTGAAGCGACAATGGCTTTTTTCATCGCCATTGCTTCCAGCCATGAAACCGGCAGCGCTTCGGCATAAGACGGAAAAACGCAAACTGCAGCTTCATTAATACTTGCTTTTATTTTATCATAGGACACACTTCCCTGATAATCAGTATTGGAAAGCGCCTGTTCAGAAAAAAGTTTGCGCATCATTTCCCATGTTGAAGGATTTCCCGTTTTAATATCGGGTACATCTTTTCCTATAAGGATCAGCTTTGCCGAAGGATTTTTCTCGATCACTTTATTGAAAATCATCGGCAGGTCAAGCAGGCCTTTTTTTCGTATAAGGCTTCCAAAATATAAAATCGTATTTGGTTTATAATGTTCTCCTGAATTTTTAAAATGAGAAACATCAATACCATTCGGAATGACTTTGTAGGGTTTGTCCAATCCGAAAATACGGTTGGTCAGTTCACCTGTAAAATCGCTGACTGACAAAACCGCATCCGCTTTTTTCAAAGCCCTTTTTTCATGGTACCGGTTAACGGGTTTTACCTTACGGTCATCCAGATGACAAAAATAAGTATCAGAACCATTTTCGCGGATCACTATCGGGCATTTGGTTTTGATAAACGATGTTATGCCTGTCCAATCCGGCGCTTCGACCAACTCTATTTGTTTCGAATCATATAATGAATTGATGATTTTCTGGATTTTTTTTCTGGTCAGATACCATGAAAATCCTTTCAGCTTTATGTTTTTTATCAAATGAAAGACAATGCCGTTTTCTTCAAAAACCTCATCTTTATTCTGTCCGTAAATCAATATCCTTACAGAAGCTCCTTGGTTTACCAACGCAGCGGCCAAGTTTTTTATACTGGTTCCAATACCGCCGGAATGCCCGGTTTTGGCATGCGGATACTCAGATGTCAGGAAAGCTATTTTCATTTTAAGCCGGTTTAAAAATAGTTATGGCAATAAAAGGATGTGCCCTTCTACCATCTTTTCTAAATTGAATTCTTTTTCGATTTGAAGGTTTACCTGGGTTGTGATTTTTTTCTGCCCAAAAAATATTTTTTCAAGAATATCCGCTAATGCTTTTTGATCTTTTGGAGAAAAAATAAAACCATTGACACCGTTTTTTATGATTTCCGGGTTTCCGCCCACGGTTGTGGTGATTACCGGCACATTTGCCGCAAGGTTTTCTAATATTGAGAGGCTGAAGCATTCCATATAAGTCGGCTGCAGCAAGTAGCTGTAATCTGCCAGCAATAAATGCAACTCTGATGAACTTCCTTTGAATGCAACAATGCTGTTCAGGTTAAGATCGTCGGCCATTTGCAAAAGCTCTTTCTCATATGGCCCTTCACCATAAATGTCAATACTGATTTGGTTTCTGACATTTTCATCCAGCAGGTTCAATGCTCCCAATAAATCCTGAATACCTTTTGAATGGCGTAAATGTGAACAAACAATGAACTTATTTTTGTTTTCATCGGTTCGTTTTTTGAACGCCGAAGTTTCAATTCCGTTAAAAACGACTTGTGCTTTAGATTTGAGAAACTGGCCGTAGTCTTTTAGTATATTAATTTTTGTATATTCTGAAACGCCAACGAATTTATCGATATAACGCGAATACAAAGCGCCTTTGATCCGGTTCTTTATCTTTTTTGAAATTGGGAAACCTTCCAGCGGCCTTGGATTATGATCAACGGCAATGGTATAATCTGCATATGATTTCGCTTTTTTGAAAAAAGGCGTACATAACGCAAGGAAATGTGTCACCATCACATGATAATGGCGGTTGTGGGTTGCAGCTTCATTCAGGAAATAGCTTGAAATTTCTGCTTTTTCAGCGCTAAAAATCGTCAATTCTGAAAAGAAATCAAATCCGCCATAATCTGAAAAATACCAATGTACCTCATAACCCAACGCCTTTAATTTTTTGTCATAAGCAAGATAAAACCTGTCCATTCCGCCGATGCGGTTGGCTTTAAGCTCATAATTACATACTATTGCAATTTTTTTAATCATACAGTTGTGATAAAATATTTGCGATTCGCGCGCTCGTATTTAGCAATGGTTCGCTGATTTGCAAATCGATCATTCCTTTTCGTTGTTGTGACCGTTCTTTTGGATTTGCTAAAGCATCATTTATGGCATCTATAAGCTCTTCCCTGGTTTTTGCCACGACTACCGCGCCGCTGTCAACCACTTTCTTGTAGTGAACATATTTCAGGAAACGCTGGTCGTTATATAGCCCGTTTTGCGGATTTCCAAAAACGGTATTCACCACAGGTTTATCAAAAATCATAAAATCAAGGCTCATTGTAGAGCACATATTAATGCTTAAATCCGAGAATTCCAGAACCGCCCTGAGGTCTTTAATATCCTCATGGCTGGGTACACGCTGCGACCAGGCTTCGGCATGGTTTTCCCGTGAAAGTATCCATTTTGGATTGTTCCAGATGATTTCGGGAAATTCCTCTTTTACCGGTTCAAATCGTTTCGGATCTTCAGCCGGCGAAGTGCGCACTAAAAGTTCTACCGGAAAACCGATCTTATTGTCCCTGATCGCCTGTGCAATAGTCCTGATTACCAGCGGATCATTTGGCCCGATTGTAGCATCGGCGCAACTGTAACATATTGTTTTTTTTGCCGGGTCAAGTTTAAATTTTGAATAAAAATCTGCTTTATCAGACGCATATCCGGGCATGACATAAGGTTCAAACTGCGGTGTTCCGACAACTTTTACGTTTTCGGGTTTTGTCTTTGGATAAAATGTAAGCAATTCTTCTTTCATTAAATGGCTCCAGACAAAAAAATAATCAAACGTTCCCAGCATTCTTCCTTTTGAAGCCAGGTTATCCCAACTAAAAATGAATGAACTTGCCGGAATCTTCAATTGGATCGCGGCATATAAAAGAGGCGCCAGGTAAGAAGGCCGTTGATGTGTAAAAAATAAATGATCCGGCGCGTCTTCTTTAAGCATCCGGATGTAGGACTTTGTGATTTCATTTTTTGAGAACGACCAGAATTGCAAGCGTTCAGCCAGTGATATCAAGCGGTTTGAACTATGAAAAAACGTTACGAAATAAATTACCTTGATCATAAAACCTTTTCGCGTGGTATTCGGATAGTTCATTTTTTTATTATCCTTCATGCCGTAATAGCTACGTCCCCGCTGCAAATGCGTGATTTCTTTCCATTTACGGAAATACCAGCTTGCCTTTCCTTCAGTAAAGACTTTGAGTTCCTTTACTTCGACATTTTCGGGAAGCGATCCGTAGATGGTTTCGGGCAATCCGGAATAAATGGTAACTTTTTCAAATTTCTGATGCGCTTCCTTAATGAAATTGCTCATCACGAAATTCCTGAATCCCACGCCGTCGGTAATTACAACGCCTAATTTTTTCATTCCCATTTGTGTAAAGTTCTAAATAAGTGTCAAATATCGGTTAATCATTAGGTAAATACAAATTTTCACCGCAAAGTGACTGGATTACCTGATTAAAGCCGATATATTGCCAGATATGAAAACTTGAATCGTTATTTCCTTCAAAAAACGATTCAAGTTCCCGGTCTATTTCTTCAAAATTGAACCAGTGCGCGTATTTTGATTTTTTTATTTCGTTAAAATTATCAATGACCCATTGTTGCAATTCATTGCAAAGCCACTCTCTTTGGGGAGTCTGAATGGGGCGTTTTCCCTGAAAAAACAGTTCCGGATCAATATAACCGGCTGCAATGTCACGAAGCATGTATTTTGTTTTACCGTCTTTTACTTTAAATTCAAGCGGCAAAGAAAAAGCCATTTCCACTAATCGGTAATCAAGGAAAGGCTCGCGCAATTCTGTTGAAAAAGCCATTGAAACACGGTCATTGAAACGCAAAGCCCGCGGTATTTTGGTATAGAACAAATCCCGGAACTGTTTATTAAGCACCTCATCGGCAAAAGGTTTGGGATATTCGGGCTTGACTGCCATTTTTAAAAAAGAATCTGACAGCATATTTGCCTTAAAAGGATATTTTTCCACACCCTGAATACTTACTTCATTTTGCTGGAGATAATAATCATAGCCAACCCATTGTTCATCCATTCCCTGGCCGTCTAAAAGAACGGTTGTACCTTTTTTTCGTGCATTTTCAAATATTTTGGCATAAGCTAACGTTGGAATCCCGCCATAAGGCTCGTCCTGTTGGAGCTGGATTTGTTTAGAAAAAAGCGGAACTTCTTTGGCTTCAAACAAAATTTTGTGAAAAGGGAATCCTGTTTTGCGTATCATTTTCCCGGCCCAGGTTACTTCATCATAATCGGGGTCGCCTGTGTAAAAGGTATAGGCATTGACATTTTCCTGATCCTTTTCATGATGATTTACCATTGCAAGCAAAACAGAGCTATCCAATCCGCCGCTTATATTGAAACCTACAGCAACATCGGCTCTGAAACGTAGTGCCATGCTGTCTTTCAGAAGTTCCAAATAGCGTTGTTTTGCGTCTTCATAATTCCAATTCTCCGGATACTTTTGAACTTCATTTTCAAAACAATACCATTTTTGGATTGTGAAAGAATTATTTTCCATTTCAAGAAAATATCCTCCGGGCAGTTGGCAGATGTTTTCCCAGAAAGTTTCAGAAGGATTTCCATAAGAGCCAAAGGCAAAATAGGCCGCCCACACTTCCCGGTTTGGAATTTTAGGAACTCCGGCTGCAAAAACAGCCTTTATTTCTGATGAAAAATAAAAGGCTTCAGCAGTTTGTGAATAAAAAAAAGGCTTTACGCCGAAACGGTCACGGGCAGCGAAAAGCTTCTTTTGCACGATATCCCAAATTGCGAAAGAAAACATCCCGTTGAGTTTTGAAAGGCACTCTTTTCCATACATTATGAATGCCGCAAGAAGGACTTCGGTATCGGACTGCGTTTTAAAATCATACCGGTTTTTCAACGCCTCTTTAATTTCGAGATAATTGTAGATCTCGCCATTAAAAACGATCATGTATCTCCCCGAATTATCAAAAAAAGGCTGGTTGGCGCTTTCAGACAAATCAATTATCGACAATCTATTGTGCCCGAAACAGCCATATCCTGGATCGGAAAATTTTCCAGTTGCATCTGGGCCGCGATGCTTTTGTGCTTTAAGCATTTCTTCGAGGGCATTATCCCTGTAAGTTCCAATTATTCCGGCAATACCACACACTGTTTCCCTGTTGGTTGATTAAAACTTTAATTCACGGCTTATTTTTTCAGCCTTTTCCCAATCTTTCATCGTATCAATATTTACATATAGTTCTGTTGGTGACTCTATAAAGGAAATACTGCTGCCGAATAATGATTTCTGGCTCAATATGACATCGGTTTTAGTAATATAAATGCTTCCGTCGCGATGATAAGCAGTTGGAAGTTCCTGGCGCCGTGAAATAATTGAAGATTCTCCTGTGGCAATTTTAAGATTTCCAAACCTGTCTTCAATAAAAGCCCAATGCGGATTATATTCATGCGGCAATTTTTGGACGCTGACCAGTGAATCGGTGCCCGCTTCTATAAATTTATTAAGCGCTTCATCCAAAAACGATACAGTCCGAAAAGGGCTTGTAACCTGTAAAAGGCATACGGCATCAAAAAAAACACCTTCCTTTTGAAACCATTCAAGCGCATGGATGACCACATTAATGGTTGGAGTATCGTCCCGGGCTAATTCTGGCGGCCTTGTAAAAGGCGCTTCAAGGCTGAGCATTTCGGCCGTGCTAATTATTTCCTGATCTTCACTGGACAAAATTACTTTTGTGAGGTGGCGAGAGGCTAATGCAATTTGAGATGTATATGCCAATAATGGCTTTCCATTTAACAATTTAATGTTTTTGCCTTTTATGCCTTTTGAGCCGCCACGCGCGGGTATCAGTCCTAAAATACGCATCAGTAAGAAATTGTTTTATCAAATTTTAGTGGAAATTTGGCCAGGATATCGGCAATCCTTTTTCCGGAATCACCATCACCGTATAAAGATTCGCTTTCACAGTTTCCTTTATTTACCTGGGTTAGGATTGCTTTTTTAATTTCCTGCGCATCATAAGAAACGTCACAAACATTTTTACCTCTCAGGCGTTTGTTTTGACGGCTTCCGATGTTTACAACCGGAATTCCCAAAAAAGAGCTTTCTCTGATACCCACGCTTGAATTACCGATCAGGCATTTTGATTTTTTAATCAAATGAAGAAAATCGGCGGGTTCCATATTTTTAAAGAACAATATATTTTGCGGATTGTATTTTTCCCTGTAAGAACGGATTCCGTTAGAAGTACCATCTGCGCCCGCATCTGCATTTGGCCAAAACCAAAACGTTGGCATCTGGAGCTCATCGATAGCTTTCAGGGTTTCCCAAACATTTTCTTTCGCATTTTCATATTCAGTGGTTACAGGATGCTGCATTACTACCAGATAACCATTTTTCCAGTCGTTCACCTGTCCGACACCGCCATACTTGGAAACCGGGTCAAAATTTTCATCCGGATTTTCAAGAACCTGTTTCGCCAAATCTATGGACGGACAGCCGGTGTTGATTACCATTTCGGGATTTTCGCCCATTTTTAAAACACGTTCCATTGCGTCTTGTGAAGCAACAAGATGGAGATCGGCAAGTTTGGTATTTGCATGTCGTACTTTTTCGTCGATATTTCCGGTAACTTCGCCTCCCTGAATATGCACCAGTGGTATATTTTGAAAAGAAGCGGCGATTGATGTGGCGATTGTTTCAAAACGGTCGGCGATTGTCACTACAGCGTCAGGCTTTAAATTATTGAGTACCGTGGCCAGTTCCATAACGCCTAATCCGGTAGTCTTGGCCATCGCTGTAGGATTTTCACCATCTAAAACGATAAACACTTTTTCATTGATGTGGAATCCGTCTTTTTCAATATAATCGACCGCAACGCCGTACCGATTGAGCAACGCAGAACCCGCGACCACTAATTGCAGTTCCAAATCCTGATGTTCCTGAATTGCTCTCAGGGCCGTTTTAATCCTGCTGTAAGACGGCCTTGCCGTAACTACCACACAAATCTTTCTTTTTGCCATTATTCTAAATCTTTTTCATTTATAAAATCCCATTGGTTTTTGTTGCCTGCCAATCTTTTACCAATGACGTCCTTATAATTGCCCGCTGAAATACCCTGATCCTTTGGCTTTTTGGCTTCCAAGTCATCAAAAGTAATAATATGTCCTTTTTCTAATTTTTTGTTTACGGCCAATGATTTTTCAAAAATCTGC
>CAZSDN010000036.1:0-14028 GCA_964605595.1 uncultured Flavobacterium sp.
CAAACAGAAACCGGCGGCATCATGCTTTCACCTTTAGCATTTGTCACGCCAACAAAACCAACATACGCAACATTGCCATTACCCGGAATCCAACCGGTTTTAATGGATGAAAAAAGAAATGAAATTGAAGGAAATCAGGTTGTAGGAAGTTTATGCATTAAATTTCCATGGCCGGCAATTGCCCGAACGATTTGGGGCGATCACCAACGTTATAAAGACACTTATTTTTCGACTTTCCCCGGGAAATATTTCACCGGTGACGGTGCTTTGCGTGATGAAGTTGGTTATTACAGGATTACCGGACGAGTTGATGACGTGGTTATTGTTTCCGGGCATAACCTCGGAACTGCGCCAATTGAAGATGCAATCAATGAGCATCCGGCTGTTGCCGAAAGTGCGATTGTTGGATTTCCACATGATATCAAAGGAAATGCTTTGTATGGATACATCATCCTCAAAGAAAGCGGGGAAAGCCGTGACCGTAAAAATTTATCAAATGAAATCAATCAGTTGATTGCGGATCAAATCGGGCCAATCGCAAAATTGGATAAGATACAGTTTGTTTCAGGTTTGCCAAAGACGCGTTCGGGAAAAATCATGCGCCGGATTTTACGTAAAATAGCAGAAGGCGATTTCTCAAATTTTGGTGACACATCAACTCTCTTAAACCCTGAAATCGTTGACGAAATAAAGAACGGAAAAGTATAAATCACACCTTTTAAGTAAATAAAACCGTATTGATAAAGAAATTTCTCATGCGGTTTTTTTGTTGCCCAAAGATATTTATATTAGCAAAAATTAACTTCCAAAATGAACATTGATAATTTAAAAGAAGCACTGGGTTTTTCACCAAATAATATTCCGCTGAAATTATTGCTTGCCGATTCACTCTTAAAACTGAATCATTATGATGAAGCTGAAATCCAGTTTCAGGAAATTTTGTCGCTAAACAGTTCCAATGTTGAAGCAAAAATGGGTTTGTCAAACCTGTACTTCCTTGAAAATAATTATTCAAAATCAATTGTGATCCTCGAAGATATTTTGTCTAATGACGGTAACAATTTTGATGCTTTGATCTTATATACAAAGATTTTGGTAAGGGAAAATTCAATTGGCGAAGCTGTCAAAAACTATCAGAAAGCGCTTCAAATTAATCCAAAATATGAGAATGACGAACTTGATGCGGCTTTAAGGCTTTCCAGAAACGACAATGATTTTGATACAGATGACGAGTTCGAAAGTGAAAACTCCTATCTGATTTCGAAACCTACTATTGATTTTCGGGATGTTGGCGGAATGGAAGATGTCAAGAAAGAAATCGAAATGAAAATCATCCATCCGATGAATTTCCCTGATTTATATAAAGCCTACGGAAAGAAAACCGGCGGTGGGATTCTCCTGTATGGCCCGCCCGGATGCGGAAAAACCTATATAGCAAAAGCAACTGCCGGGCAAATTAAATCAAATTTTATAACCGTCGGCCTTAACGATATTCTTGACATGTGGGTTGGCAACAGCGAGAAAAACCTGCACGAAGTCTTTGAATATGCCAGAAAACATAAGCCGTGCGTTTTATTTTTTGATGAAATTGACGCGCTTGGCGCCAGCCGGAACGACATGAAACATTCAGGAAATAAAGTTTTGATAAACCAGTTCCTTCAGGAACTTGACGGTGTTGATACCGATAATGACGGAATCCTTGTTCTGGGTGCTACAAACGCTCCGTGGCAACTCGACAATGCTTTTAGGCGGCCGGGGCGTTTTGACCGCATTATATTTGTTCCGCCGCCCGATGATGAAGCAAAAGAAGGAATCTTGAAAATCAAGCTTAAAAATAAGCCTGTCAATCAAATCGATTACAAAAAACTCGCAAAAAACCTCCCGGATTTTTCAGGTGCAGACATTGAAGCATTGATTGATATTTCCATTGAAGAAAAACTGCAATCGGCTTTTAAGACCGGAATTCCGCAGCCAATTGAAAACCAGGATCTTTTGAGTGCTTCAAAAAAACATCGGCCAACAACAAAAGAATGGTTTCAAACAGCTAAAAATTTTGCGCTTTATGCCAACGAATCCGGACTTTATGATCCGATTTTGAATTTTTTAAAAATCAAGAAATAAGATGACGCAGCAATTATTAGAAAGGGCTTCCTTGCTTTTTGAACAAAAAAGATACGCCGAAGCAAAAAAAGTTTTACTCGAAATCCTTGCAAGCGAACCGGATCATGTTTTTTGCATCATCATGTTGGTTGAAATAAAGATCATTGATTCTGAATTTACCGAAGCCATGCAATTGCTCGATACTGCCATTTCACAAAACCCGGAACTTGATGTACTGTTTTACCTGAAAGCCAGGATTAATTTTAATCAGGAAAAATCAGACGAAGCCATTTCAAACCTAAATACGGCTATTTCAATCGATCCTGATGAAGCTGATAACTTTGCTTTCCTTGGGCATATTTTGCTTCATAAAAAGCAATTTCCTGAAGCGCTGGAAAAAGCCAATGAAGCATTAGAGCGTGACGCAACACATGTTTTTGCGCTTAATGTCAGAAGTACGGCTTTGCTTAAACTCAACCTTAAAGAAGACTCGTTTGAAACGATTGAAGAAGCGTTACATAACGACCCTAATAATTCCTATACACATGCAAATTACGGTTGGGGATTACTGGAAAAAGGACAAACCAATAAAGCTTTGGAGCATTTTTCGGAATCGCTCAAGAACAATCCAAACTCTGAATACGCGCAGGCCGGAATGGCCGAAGCCCTGAAATCAAAATACGTTTTGTACCGCTGGTTTTTAAAATACAGCTTTTGGATGAGCAACCTGACTTCAAAAAACCAATGGATTTTTATCATCGGATTTTATTTTGTTTCAAGGTTATTGAGGAGCGTTGCCAATTCAAATCCGGGATTGGCTCCGGTTTTATATCCTTTGATTTATCTTCTGGCTGCATTTGCACTTTCTACCTGGCTAATGACGCCATTGAGTAATTTACTTTTCAGATTGAATAAATATGGTAAACATCTTTTAACGGATGAAGAAAAGAAAAGCGCCAACTTGGTAGGAATAAGCTTGGTTTTCCTCGTTTTCGGATTGGCATTTTATTTTATTTCCAACAATCCGGCCGGAATTGCTTTTGCATTTTTCGGATTTACGATGATGTTGCCATTAGCACGCTTTTTTGACAGGCCAGCTGCTTTTTTTAAAACATATATTGCCGTTTTATTGCTTTTGGCCGGGCTTTCGATTACGCAGATTTTCATCACGGGTGACTTGTTCAATATCTTTTCAGTTATCTATTTTGTTGGATTTTTTGCATTTCAATGGGCCGCCAATTTTTTTGCGCTCCGCCAAAAATAACTCTTGCATCTAATAAGTATTAAGCTTTGTAGTAAAATCTATTCAAAAGCAATTCCTAATTTTGCCTTTAATTTCAGGAACATTAAGCCAATTGCGTAGGCATCTTCAATGGATGAAACGCGGTCGGTTAATGGAATTTTCAAAATCGCACCCAATTCATCGAGGCTTATTTTTTTATCGTCGCCCAATTCTTTCCATTTCCGGTGCATTACTTCAATATCGAGCGCTTCGTTTTTGAGCCTTCCGCAGCTTAACTTTTCAAGCGCTTCATTGATTATCTCAACGTCAAAATCTACCCGATGCCCAATAAGGGTCGCATTTCCTAAATAATCAATAAAAGCTTTGACAGCTTCCGGCTCAAGGGATTTTGGCTGTTTGCTTTCGATGATAAACTCATTGGAAAGCCCGTTGTCATGATTATATATATATTGAAGAATGACAATTTCAAAACTGTCGCCAAGGCGAATACTGCCATCAATAATTCCTAATGCGCCAATTGATAGAATAACATCTTTTTTATAATCAAGCCCTGTAGTTTCGGTACTCAAAACTACAAACCTATTGGATTTGTTTTCAAATTTTGACAAATAAACTTTCCAAAAATCGGGATAATCCTTATTTATATTTTTTAACCAGTCCAGCATTATGAGAAATAGGTTAATTGAAATTTGTTCTTAATAATCTCCTCCAAATCCTTTAGCGGTAAAAAGCAGTTTTTAAGCTTTTCGCGATCTGATTTGGACATTTCATCAATAGAAATAAATTGCCCGCTTGTGCCGTTTTTCAAGCCTTCGGTAGTTTTAAATTTTAAAAGCTCCAGAAAAGCGTCAGCTGAGTTTAAATAAATATCGGCATATTTAGTCTCAGTTATCGCCAGCTGCTTAAATCTGAGGAACGTATTGTTTATCCCTTTTATTTCATGGCTCAATATTAATACGCGCGCTGCATCAACATAATGCAGGATTGCCCTGTTTTTTATGTCGAAAAGATCTTTATTTTCGCCTTCTTCTTCTACATTAAACTGCTTGAAAAAGCTCAAAGGCGGCGGTTTTCTTAATGCCTCATTCCCAAGGTAAGCAAAGAATTTTTTATTCTTTTTAGTATTCTTAAAAATATTCTCAGTCAGCGCTTCCTCAAGCTGGCTTTCGCCAAAAGCAAGTTCATAATCAAAGAAAATACTATAATTTTCCTCGGTTTTTTCTCCCGGAGTATTCATCCATTCATCATATTGCTTTTTCCAATCTGTGAGCGATTTAGACCAAACCATATTGCTTGCCATATGCCCGTTAGGACAATAATGATAACCCACATGCTCAAGGATTGAGGTTGTTTTTTTGGCTATTTTCAGGAAATAATCCTTTACATCGCGGTATTTTTCTGTAGCAACGTCTTCAAAAACTAAAAAACTGTCCTGATCAGTGGGCAGCAATTGTTCTTTTCTTCCCTGGCTGCCAATACTAAGCCATGCAAATCGGGCAGGAGGTGAGCCAAAATCAAGTATTGCCAAATCGACTGAACGTTTTATGATTGCCATGTTGACTTCGCCTGCGATATTGTTTATGTGTGAAAGCGGGATTTTTTTATCCATTGAAATCCGGATAAAATTTGAGAGTTTCTCACGCAAGTGCTTTAATTCGTCAGCGTTTGGAGCACGCTTTATTTCCTTGATTAAAACGCCCGGATTATTCGACTGTGCCGAAATAAGGTCTTGTTGCGAAATAACACCTTTTATTGACGTACGGTCTGTTCCGTCGATAGTAACGCATAAATGTGTCACGTTATGCCGCAACATAAGCAATTGCGCTTCAGCCAGCGAAAGATTCTCAGGAACTGTTACCACTGGCGACGACATGATATTATTTACGAGAGTTGTAATGTAAAATCTTCCTGTTGCGATTTTTGTACGCAAATCAAAATCGGTTACAATTCCAATTGGAAGATTTTTATCATGAACAATGGCACAACCGCTAAGGTTGTCTGTCATAAGCTGTGCGCAATTTTGTACAATAGCAGTGGGAGCAACCAATAAAGGCTGTTTATTATAATCCAGCGATTGAAAATATTGAATTTCTGCCTGGTTATCTACATATTGAACAGTGTCTTTAATAAGTTTGCCTTTCAAATTCCGATCGGAAGGGCTGCGGGCAGTACTGGCAAAACTCTGAAGCAAAAAGTCCAAAACTTCTTGATTATTGACAACATACGGGCGAAAAGCGGCAATGGGAATTGCATAAACAACGCTGTCTTCACGAGCTTTTGCAGTCATCATATAGTTATTTTTGGCAAAAAACGGCCGAAGCCCAAGTATGTCGCCAATTTCACATTTGTTAAGTAATGTTTCTTCGGCATCGGCAATGACCGATAAATTTATCACACCTGAAGCAACGACATAAAAACAATCGTGCAACGGATCATTAATCTGGAACAGTATTTTGTGTTTCTCAAGGCTGATTACACGGATTTCTAATGCAACCTGTGTAAGGTCTTCGAAAGATAAATGGCTAAATGGTGGATAAAGCGCTAAAAAATCGGCGACTCGTTCGGCAATACTGTTTTTCATAACTTAGTTAAAGTTCCTAAAATTACTAATTTTACTATTAATTATGAAAGATTAAACTATCAAATATTCTTCAAATTATAGTTCTCAAAAAGTGAGTCAGCAATTTATATTTTGATTACTTTTAACTTCAACAAAACTAAGAAATTATGATTCCAGTTAAAGCATATGCTGCCTACGATCCCGTAAATCCACTCAGGCCGTTTGATTTCGAAAGAAAGGAAGTCGGCCCAAATCAGGTAAATATTGAAATATTATATAGTGGCGTTTGCCATTCAGACATTCATACTGCGAAAGGCGATTGGGGCCCGGCGATTTATCCGTTAGTTCCCGGACATGAAATTGTAGGCAAAATTATTGCTGTTGGCGAAAAAGTAACTAAATTTTCTGTCGGACAGCTTGCGGGTGTTGGATGCTTTGTAGATTCCTGCCGCGTTTGTGAAAGCTGTAAAAAAGGAGTAGAGCAATTTTGTGATGAAGGAATGACCGGCACATACAACAGCTATGAAAGAGGCACGAATATCCCAACCTATGGCGGATATTCAACAAACATTACTGTTGATGAAAACTATGTGCTTCACGTTTCTGACAAGCTTCCGTTGAGCGGCGTGGCGCCGTTGCTTTGCGCAGGAATAACGACTTATTCACCATTACGATATTTAAAAGTCGGAAAAGGGCATAAAGTAGGAGTGTTAGGGCTCGGCGGATTAGGCCACATGGCTGTTAAATTCGCAGTTTCCTTTGGTGCCGAAGTCACAATGTTAAGCAGTTCTCCATCTAAAGAAGCTGATGCCAAAAAACTGGGAGCACATCATTTTGCACTGACTTCGGATACTGATAAAATGGAAAGCTTAGCCAATAGTTTTGATTTTATATTAAATACCGTTTCTGCATCGCACGATTATAATTTTTATCTTAATTTATTGAAAACAAACGGAACGATGATAATTGTGGGTGCACCGCCAACACCAGCCGTAATTCCGGCTTTTACCTTGGTAATGAAACGCCGAAGCATAATGGGAAGTTTAATTGGCGGCATTGCCGAAACTCAGGAAATGCTTGATTATTGTGCCGATAACAATATTGTATCTGAAGTTGAAATCATCAATATGGATTATATAAACGAGGCTTATGACAGAATGAACAAAAGTGATGTTAAATATCGTTTCGTCATTGATATGGCATCTTTAAAATAGTTTTTTTTAGCTGAAAAGAATGTGACTCCAAAAACATGTGATTATGTTTTTGGAGTTTTTTATTACATCCTGTATATTAAAGAAAAGTTCTATTTTACATAATATAAATTATAGTTCAAATTATGTCTTATTGTTTATCAACGTAATAGAATATGTTTTTGTTAATAATAAAGCAATATTATGTTTTTTTTTAACACAAATTACAATTGGAATAAAAAAAATTTCAACAGGTTTTATAAGTGATTTTAACACTATTTTAAGAAAATAGTAAAAATTAAAGCCAAATAACAGAATTTCAATAAATTAACCGCAAAAAATAGTACGTAATACGGACTGTGGGAGGACATAGTTATACGCTATGTCCTCACTCCTAACCCACGAAAATAATTTTGAATTTTTGTAGGAAAAGCCTACAAAAAGAGTTAAAAGTTTATTGTTCCTTTTGTTGATTCTCACAAATTGAACTTGTCAACTTACTACCGTTTATCGTTTTGTCGCTTATTTATACTCAAAGGTAAAAACACGGATTCCAGACACAATAGGCGCAGCCGCCTTAAAAACATTTTCACGAACAAAAAAGGGATAGCTATTCGCAATCCCTTTTTTTATTCGGAAAAAGTAGATTTAAACGTCTGACCATTGCTTACTGTTATTCGTGTTTAATTTTTTGTGGAGTATAAAAAAGGCGAAAAACTCAAACTCAAAGAAGCAAGTTAACAAGAGTAAAATATATTTCAAATCAACGAACAATAAAGAAATAAAAAAAAGGCTCAAAATCTAAATCTAAAAATGCAAGTGATGAATTTAAAAAAATACAATAAAGCTTTTAGAGTTGTTTTCCAACCGAATGATGCGGATACGCACGGAGGTAGAAAACGATTTCTTGTATCGGCCAACTCATTGCAAAATTATGTAGGAAGTAAAAACGCATTTAAAGCGATTTTAAGAGCGTTTTCGAGCAGAGAATATAAATATACCGTACGTCTTAGAAAATTCGAAAAACGCAGAAGTATTTATAAACACAATTATCTATAAAGAACCATTCGAAAATTAACAATTAACATTTAAATATTAAAATTATGGAAATCACAGGAAAAATTAAGGAAGTAAAAGAAGTAAAAGTAATCAGTGAAAAATTTAGCTGTCAAGCCTTTATTTTAGATTTGTCAACATTTGATAAATATACAGATGAGAAAGTTGAAAATTTCGGCGAATTTCAAGTTAACAATAGCATTATTAAAGAACTTGAGAAATACGAAAAAGAAGATTTAATTAAAGTATCTTTTTATATCAAAGGAAGATTTGTAGTTAATAAAGATACAGGCGAAGAATTTTTCGTTCAGACATTAACAGTGTTTAAAATCGAAAAGAAATGAAAGATTTTAAAGTAACCTTAGATAAATTAATTTCTGAAGAACAAAGGAAATTAAATGAGATAATGCAGGCGTCAATTTTGACGCCTGATTTAAAGAATGCGTTCGGTGATAAACAAACAAGCACAGTAGAATTAACTATTATTTCTACAAACCTTATCAGCAATTTATATTGCTTAAAAGAAATAGCGCAAGAAGACACTATTTCCAGCGCAATAAGTAAAGCTTGCGACATTCTTTCAGAAACATTTAAATACTACTGGATTGACAACAACGGAAACCGCAAAGATAATTTTACCATACCGATGTTAAACGAAGTTCAAAAAGTATTTGAAGCGGCAAGAATTGACACAGCTAATAAAACCAGAAATATGCTGATTAACTTAAATAGTCCACAAATAAAAATGTTTACCTAATGAACTCAAAACAAAAATACGAGGAAATGAAAGAAGATAAAAAAATTGAAAATATAAAAGTAAACGATGCGGTTGACCTTTCAAAACCTGAAGGAAAACAGATAAGCATGTATGAAGAAAAAGGATTTTTAAAAACCAATAAAAAACAAAGAAAATGAATATAGATATTCGAAATATTGATTCAAAATTTGAAGCATATCTTACTGATATTATGGATAAATATGATATTCGCACAGCTTCAAAAGCATTGCGTTTCATTACTGTCAATTTTACAGATAAAGTCAATAAACTTGAAGACTTGTATGAAATTAGAGACGAACTTAAAAGGGAACTTTACGATAAGAAAAATGAAGTTAAAAAAATTAAAGACGCATGGGAAACACTTCAAAATTTAACGGGAAAATAAAAGGCGCTGCGCCCGGTTCCAGGACAGCGCAGGTTAAAGTATCACGTGAAAATAAAGAAAAGCCTGGAGCTGCGGTCGGTAAAAATCACGTGATATTAAACATTAAAATAATGGATAGCGATTTAATAAACGAAATCAAAAGAATACAGGCTATAGAGAATATTAAATGTTATACGAAAATTTTTAAATTCTTAATTGAGAATTACAATAAGAATATAGAAACCCAAAATATTTTAAACAAAAAAAGGCTATCACAATAATGTGATAGCCTTTAAATATTAATAATAAAATTGTACTACATAACCTTTAAGATACAGATTGGTAGCAGGTGAAATGGCATCCTGAAAAAGATATTTTTCAGTCAAACCTACATTATCAATTTTAAGATAAGTACCAAAAGACGAATCATTTAAAGGATAAGTATTAACCGTTACGGTTTGATCAACATGAGTTAAAAAAATATCACAATAATAGATGATGTTCGGATTGTAAACAATTTCAAATAAACCGGTATAAACACCAAAAAAAGGCTCAATTGTAAATTTCTTATTCGGACATTCTTTTTTAATCAAATCCGAAAGAAAGTCTTTATCTAATGAATTCATAAAATAAATTTAAGGTTGTTTTTTTGGCGGTTCATTTTCTGAAACGCCTTTTTTATAACGCTGCCTTTCGCAAAGGACTTTATAATAAGTAAAGAAAACAGTACCTAATAAAATAAGACATTGCAAAAGACCGTTTATTAAACCAAAATCGGTTAATATTTGTGAACTAAAAAGCACAAAATAAATTTTAAGACTACTACTATTCATAGTTAACCAAGTAAAACAGCACCGATAGCAATTGTAGCAATGTCATTAAGAATATTTGCCGGCGCAGGATTAACAGGACGTAAAACGAACATATCGAGCATAAACAAATTGTATTCCTTATGACGACGACCAATGATACCGGAAGGCTTATTCCAAACAAAAAACTGTTCAGCAGCTTCGTTGTATAATTTCTGATTAAGAAGCTTTCTCAAAGTGCTTTTAGCAAACCTACCTTCGCCAATATTAAAAACAAAAGAGGTTAAAGCATCCAGCTGATTTTGATTTATATCAACGTTTACCAAACGCTTTACAGCATTAACAGCATATTGAACATCTTCAGATAAAAAAGATTCGGCTTGCTGTTTTGTTATAGTCTGACCAACATAAACACCTTTTGTGTGACCATAACCGATAGTGAGAGTTCCGATTACCTGCGATTTACTGGTAATTAATTTATTTGGCTGAGCGTCATCGTAAGCACGCAAACGTAACGCTTCGTGTTCAGCAATAGCCTTTACACCATTTATTGAAGCTTTCATTTTTTTTGTGGAATTTTAAGCGAATTTTCCAAAGCCCAATTAAAAAAAGAACTTTCTTTTTTTTCAGGCTTTTTCTTTTCTGTAAAAAGTGAAAAAATACCATATACAGTAAGAAAAGGAATTGCGCAAATTATTATTAAAGTCAGAAACGGCACTATTAAAATACCGCCGACAATTAAAGCATATTTCATGTGGCTTGTTTTTTCTTATTCTTTTTATTAATGATAAGAGCAACAGCAGCAAGAAGTATCTCGGCTAACTTTAGCCAAAAAGAAGGATTGAATTCTTTTTCCTTCTGAATGTTTTCAGAAGTAGTTTGAATACCATCTAAAGATTTATCTAAATGAGTCATAATTGTTTTATTTATTTACGTGAAAAAAATTTCTGCAGAAACCGGATCCGGAATTGATATCTAAATTTTTAACGTGATTTTGTAAACAGATCTTCAGGAGAAAAGTAAATTTTCACGTTAAAAACTAATACGATTTAGGTTGAAAAGGAAAAAATTTGCTTAAAGGATCAATGTATTTACCGTTTTTCTTAACAGTAAAATGCAAATGCGGGCCAGTTACAATACCGGTAGAACCAACCCAACCGATAACCTGATTTTCTTTAAGATTATCGCCGCTACGCACGTCATAATCCTGTAAGTGAGCATATCCTGTTACATATCCGTTACCATGGTCAATTACTAGCTGTTTACCACCTGTTGCGTTTTCATAACGGTTTATTACTTTTCCTTTCATTGGAGTTCTGACAGCCATACCCTCAGGTGCAGCTATATCAACTCCATTATGATGGGAAGAAATATTGCTTACAGGATGAATGCGACTACCAAATTTTGAGGTAATCGAACCCTCTACAGGCAGACGGAGTTTTAAAGTGTTTTTCATATAAAAAAAAACCGCAAGTGCGGCTAGTATTAAATAATTCATAAATTCGTATATTAATTTTAATTTTTAGAATCATGAAAGTAATTCAGCTAGGTGAATTTGGAACGACAGAATTACTGGTAGTTATATTAATACCAGCAATATTAATTTTTGCACTAGGTTACTATATAGGTCTAGCAAAAGGAAGAAAAGAAAAAAGCTGAACATGTGTTCAGCTTTTTTTTTTAAAAGAATTCAGGAAATTGCTTTTTCAATGTTTTTAAAGCTGAATTTGAAAGGTCAGAAATACACCATTCAATTAAATCTTTATCCCTACCAAAACCAAATAAACCAGAACCAACTACACCAAAAGCGTCATAAATCATTGCAAAATCTGCCTCATTAAGACCTTTGAATAAAGCTAAAACGGGAGCGTCAGTAGTAACCAAAGTCATGTAAAATTCATGATATAATTGCTCAGCAATAGATTTAGCTTTAACTTTCGTGATAGTACTTTTTACTGTAACAGTACCATCATTATTCCTTATCTCACCACCCATATTAGGATTGTAAGTATAATCACCACCCTTTGTTAAAGAGCCATCTTTTGAATTACCGCCGAGTAACAAAACAGCGGCAATACAAATCCAAAGTAAAGGACTTTTAAACATAACTACAATAATTCAAGAGTTCGTATAGCAGGTACCAAATTACCTTTTACCGTTCCCGTTTCAACGTTTAAAGTAGAAACAGAACCCGTAGTAGGCGGTAAAATATTAGAAACCAAAGCGGCAGCGGCAGCAGTCTGCTTTATAGAAACAGCTTCACCACGTATAGGAATCGTTCCTACAGTACCGGCCAAACCCTCTAAAGGATTCGGGATTTTTATAACAATACCGCTATCAGCAGGAGTTTTTTTCTTTGGTGAAAAGAAAAGAAAATAAGCGACAATCGCTAAAATAATAGTCATTGGATTCATAACTTACCTGTAAAGCCGACGCATCAACATTCCTGTTTGCGCCCGCTGAAAGCCTTGTCTTTTACCTTGGCTAAAGGCTCTTTTTTTTGCACTACGTACAATTTTAGAAATAAATTTTTTCTGCTTTGAAGTAAACTTCTTTTTAGAAGATGTTTTTTTCTTTGTACTGGAGGCATCACCCGAAATTGCTTTTACAATCGGATCATTTGATATAATACTCATAATAATAAAATTAAAGGTTAATTGTCATCTTCTAAAGACTTTTCGATCATACGGTTTAAGTATTCCTGATTTGTATATTTCATGGCCTGAAATTTCAAGAACATATAAACGATAGGAGAAAGAATTAAAAACAAATTGGATTTGAAAATTTTCGCATACCACTTTTCCCAGGGATTTTCAGAATCAGGCAAAGCTTTATCATGAAAAGCGTTCAAATCATTAAATGTCCTGTCTAAATCGTAATCTTTATCAAAAGCCCAAGAAAAAAGTTCCTGATAAATACGCTGAAGCATTTTTATAAGATTCATAATGTGAATAATTAAATAAGAGGGCAATAGCCCTCTTATTGATTAAATTAAAAGATTTTTAAAATTTTTGCCAAAATAAAACCGCCAATAACATACAACAATGTATTATCCGGCTCTTTACCATTGACATTAACGTTCTTTAAAGAACCACCGTCTATTGTCTTTTCAGTAGACAAAGAACTACCAAAAGCGTTAGGAAAAACAATTTGAGGAATCTCAACCGAAAAAGTTTTCGGATTGTTTTTTCCTATAAGAAAGTCCTTTGACGCACCGGTCATCGATTTCGGTATGTTCAATGTAACAGGCGAAACCGAAAAATTGCTTTTTACAGCACCCATAGAAACAAACTTTTCTACCAACTGGTCAACAGCGGTTTTAGCAGAATCATATACTTTAAACATAAGCCCTATTCCACTTCGTGAACAAGAATCAAAACCGGTAGAAGGAAGCCTTTTATAATGCGCATGCGCAATATAAATGCTTTTCAAACCATTATTTAAAGCATTCTGTAAAGCAGGTAAATTATTGACAGAGTTATTAATATCCCTGTCAATAGCCGCTAAAAAAGGAGCATGATATGTTTTAATAGTTTTCTTTGTTTCACTTGGCGGCATTGAAGAACCCCAACATGAAAAACCATCGCTTAAAACCTGCCCTACTGTACCGGAAAAGGCAGAACCCAAACCAACAGAAGACAAGACAGAACCAACAGCAGATAAAGCGGAAGTGCCTATTCCAGACAATGTAGAGCCTATACCGGAAACAGTTCCGGTTAGAGTTCCTACAGTTCCGCTAATTATGCTCGCAGCACCATTAGCAGCACCGGTTAAAGTGCCTACAGTACCCAGTGTGCCCTGAGCACCGCTCAAAAGCGTTTCAAACATTACTTACAGCCGCAAGCCCCCTCGTTGGTTTTTACATGAGCAATATTTTCCTGAGTATGCTCTACTAATTTCGCCTGATAATTATTGACAATTTCAGGAG
>CAZSDN010000036.1:14038-24840 GCA_964605595.1 uncultured Flavobacterium sp.
AATTCAAGGTTATTAAGTAGAACATTTGTAGAAAATAAAGCAACAGGATACTTATCCGCAAAAGCGGTATTGTTGGCCTTACGATAATTATCATAAATCAAATCACCGGATAAATCCGTATTTAATTTATCGCTTTTCACAGCAACATTAACAATATCGTTTGTTTTAGCACCACAGTAAAGAACAGCAGCAACGTCAGAACCTAAACCAACCTGATGTTTTGCTAAAGCAGGATCAAGCTGAATTACATCCCATTGAGGCATAAAAGCCTCTACCCCTATCGAGGATATAGTTTCAACTGTGTAGCTGAAATCCGAAGCGGACCATTGAGCATTAGTAGCTTCAATTCTTAATGTTTCACCATTCTTTAATGGTTTAGCCGTTCCAAAATCCAACCTTACACGTGCATCAACACCAATTGCCCCAAAACTTCTAGAGATAGAATCAGAATTATTTGCAAGCAAAATATTGATAATATCGTATAGAGAAAGGTTGAAAGCTTCTCTTACTTTTTTTCCATCCAACAATACCGTTCCTACAATCATATGATTATTTAACGAAGCGGTTGTAATTGGAGTTAAAGCCTCACCAACATCGGCAGATGATAAAGTGATAAGCAAACCGGAAATATTTTCATTAGCAACGTCAAGAAACTTTTTCTTATCCGTTGCAGCTACAATTAACTTTGCCATTATTGCACCGTATCATTTTCGGTTACCGTTTGAGTACCTTGGAGCGAATTCGCTAGCGAAGGTGCTTTCTTTTCAATGAAGCCCATAATTTTTGGGTAAAATTTCAGAGCAACAATAAGCACTACAATAATAGTGACCCATGGAAGTTTTCCTAATAATTTCATAATGTTATTTTTTATTAATAATGTCAATATAATAGACGTTTTAAAAAATATTCAAAATGACGTTATTTTGAATTCATTTTTTTTTAAACAGAAACAAATGAATTTGTAAAACCATCCCTAATAGAATCAAACGAAACTAAAAAAGGGTTCGGAAAAAGTTTTCTATGGTATTGCCTGTCAAGAAAAAACTTTTCATAGTAAGGCCTAAAATCTGTAGTTATTAACCTATGTGAAAATTTAGATTTTACAGTTTGTTTATGAATATCAAAAATTTTCAAGTCATCTAATAATTGATATTTAGATGATTTTGAAAAGCCTAAATCCTTTATTATAGATTCAATACTTTCATTATTATCAAGCCTATCAAGAACTATCTTTAAGCGAGGCTTGTTTATTTTAGAATAACCCAGTTTACGCTTTTTTGTATGAGTCATTTTACGCAAAGCTTCAAGACCATTGCTATTTATAAAATATCCAACTTTTTTAGATACAGCCTCATTATACTTATCAATTTGCTCCAAAACAGAAATTGTATCTTCAAATTCCTTAAGCTGAAAAAAATCTATTTCATCGGTAAATTTTTTACACATAACCTTAAGCAGTTCCGGGCTAAGCAATGCTTCTTTCGCTTCATCCATTTTATACTTTCGAAAACTACTTATAGATGAAAATTCCATAAACCTTGTTTCGTGAATTCTCATTTTTGGAGTTCCCACCAAAAAGAAAAAATGCTTCTTATGAAGCGACCTATCTATAACTTCGTATATGAATCTATCTTCAGCAACTATAGAATGCTTTAACTTGAAAAATTTTGCAGCGTTTTGAGAACCTTGAGAAAGCAATAAATCATATCTTTTAACAAGATTATGTCTTGTTTTAAGATAACGCCAATTTGTATCTGAAGAACGAAAAATTTTAGATTTATATATAGTTGACATATACGTATTAGTAAACGACATTTCATATCGCAAAATCTTTTTAGATTCCTGAACCAAAAAAGACAATTTGAAAGGGAAAAAATGTTCAATTTCAGAACAATAATCAGTAAATTCATCACTCTTCGAATATGTTTTATAATATGAAAAAATAAGGTCATGTACTCCCCCATTATACTTATTATAAGCATCGGGAAAATGTTTTTTAAAAACCGGTAACATCTGAGGTAAAAGTGTTTTAGAATTTTCAGTAAAAAAAACATCATTGATTTTTAATAAACGCTTATAATCATTGGCTAAAAACTCATCTCCTTTAAGATAGATTTTAAAAAAAAAGCCGTCAACGCTATGACGGTAAAAAAGCGAGGTATCTCTATCCTGTACGACTTGCGAATCAGAGCGAGTACGGGATTTGTAAAATTTTCTTTGTGAACGCAAAAAATCCTGCGCCATAGCATAAGAAGGAAATAATTGATTATAGCACAAATCAATTCTTTTTAGTTCAATTTTACGAATATCAAAAGACTGCAAAGAAGGCATGTCTAAAAGCTCAGACAAATCATTAAAAAAAGTATATATAAACTCTACAATACGAGAATGTAAAATATTTATCTGACCATAGAAATCACGAATCGAAAAAGGATTTTCTTTAAACCTCTTTGAATCTACATTAGGGACATATTGCGCTACATTATGACCGTAAAAATACTTTGGAACAGCTAATGTAAATTCTATGGCATCCTGATTTTCATTAACCCTAAAATTAGTATGGTAATCACTAGATGATGTTTGAACCTTACCGGAAACAGGATAAAAAAAAGTTTCAGTTTTATCTATAGATTGAAAAATACCACCCTGACGATTAAGCATAAAAATGCGCGGGTTAGACTTACGTAAAAAAAGTGTATCTTCATCGTTTACAACTTCACCGGTGCTTTTAAATTTAGCAGTACGCTGAATATATTTATGTTCATATTCTAACAAGCGCTCATAAAGCAACCGATTAAAATCACTTTTATAAGCATAGCCTTTATTAGAATCAGGGGATAAATCTACATTTTTTTCATTCACTCCGTGTAAAAGAAAAACAATAGTATCTATCATACCCTTTGGTACTTTTCAAATTGAAAACTATCAATAAAAGAAAGATATTGTACATAAAGATAATAAGCATTACAAACCTGAAATGAACAATCTTTTTCAGGAACGACAGGATTATTTTTTCTATTAACCCTGTCATCTAGGTTTTTTAATAAAGATAATGCATCCATAGAACGGACGTTTAATAATGAAGTCAAAGAAGCTATAAGTAGGTCTTTTACTAAATTAACGTCCGAGAATATAATAGGTTTCGATTCTAAATTTAAAGTCATAATTACCGTTTTTAAAATTTTCTAAAATTCTTTTTTTATCCAGCAAAACAAGTTTTGCCTCATAGCCGTACAATTGAACATCATAAGATGCAAGTTCATTGTCAATACCCATTAATTCTAAATTAATGGAGGCTATATCCGTATGAGTCAAGGGATGCGGAATCATGAAAATAAATCGTATTTAGAAAAAATCTTATCGATAAATTCCTTATCGTTTTTGACCCAAATAGAAAATAAAATAGCTTCACCGTGCTTTGAAGAACGCACTTTAAAATTATAAAGACCTTCGTTATTTACGTCGACCAATTGCGCTAAAATTGAGAATTTAGTGCCTTTCATACGTAAACCGATATGATGAATTGAATCGCCTAAAGTCCAAGTTTTAAAAAAAGGACGCATTTTTTTACGAAAGTTTTTTATATCAAAAACCTGTAAATTGTTCATTTTTTCAATGCGTTTTTCAAGAAGTACAAACGCATTATCATTTTGAGTTGCCATAAATAAAGGTTAAAGTAACCTATTCTAATCTATTGACATTCAAAATAAGACATTCTGTAAAACATACTATAAATTATAGTTCAAAACATGACCATTCAAAAATAAATCAATTATAGCTGTTAATCCTCACTAAATATCTTTTCCCTATACTTTTTTCCAATGGCCAAGAGTAATTTATGTTTATAATCATCCACGAGCCATTCTCGGTAATTTTTGCTGCAATGGCTCAGGCAATTTGAAAATTTCCGCACACGGTATTCAATATCATCATTAAGTTCTTTCGAAAGGTTTTTTGCTTCTTTCAATCCATCTGTATTTTCAACGCACATTGCAGCATGCTGATCAATTGATTTATCAAGGACAACTTTTGACCGCAAATTTTGTGAGATGGCTTTTTTGTGTTCTTCTTCAACGTCAAAACTAACATTAGGCGTTTTGCCGAATTTAGCGCGTAATTCAGGCGGCATCATATACTTAAAATGCGTCTCGATTTCTATGTCATCGCGGAGATTTTCAAGGTAAAATTCAGGAGACTTGAAAATATGCTGCCAATTTACAGGTACGTTCCACAAACCAAAACGGGCGGCATTATTGCCTAAATCGATTACAGTGAACTCATCTTTATTCTCAAGCTTTCTCGATCCACGGCCAATCATCTGAAAATACAGCGTCAGTGATTTTGTGGCGCGGTTAAGTATAATGGTTTCTACCGTTGGTTCGTCAAAACCGGTGGTTAAAATCCCAACCGATGTTAAAATAGCATCCGGTGTTTTTTTGAACCAATGTAAAATTTCCTTGCGCTCTTCTGCGCTGCTTGTATTATCCAAATGCCTTATAGCATAACCGGCTGCACGGAAAGTTTCATAAACGTACAAAGATGTATGGATTCCGTTGTTAAAAATCAGCGTCTTTTTTCCGAGTGATTTTTCAGTATAGGCATGCAATAATTTTTCCTGCATAACCATATTTGAATATAAATCATCTGAAGATTTAACCGTATAATCGCCATTAATTCCGACTTTCAAAGATGTCAATCCAACATCATAACTGTATGTTGTGGCTTTTGCGAGAAATCCTTTTCCAATCAAAGATTCGATCGTATCGCCTACAATGAGCTCGTCATAATTCTCATTCATCGGAAGCTTTATATTCGAACTCAGCGGAGTTGCCGTAACACCAAGAATAAACGAATTCTTGAATGATCCCAGGAGTTTCCTGAATGAATTATAATGCGCCTCATCAATAATCACAAGGCCTACATTGTCAATTTTCAATAGTTCGTCATTGAGCCTGTTTTTGAGTGTTTCGACCATTGCGACAAAACATGAATATTCATCCTGGTCAGGAAGTTCTTTTATTTTGCTGTTAATGATTTTATTTTTTACGCTAAAACCTTTGAGCATTTTCGAAGTCTGCTTGCAAAGTTCAATGCGGTGTGTCAGAACAACAACTTTTTTATTGTGACGGGAAATGTATCGGCGCACGATTTCAGAAAAAATCACGGTTTTTCCACCGCCCGTGGGCAATTGATAAAGCAAATGATAATCAGGCGGCGTGTTGTCCATTCTCTGAAAGATAGCATCAATATCGCCTTTTTGATAGCCGTAAAGCTCTTTTCTTTCTTCGATTTCTAACTCAGTTTCGTTATTCTGCATCAGTTGTTAAGGTGATTTTTTTTGAATTTTGCAAAAGTACGTTTAAAAACGAGTTATTTGAGTTAATTAAATTGAAAATCGTTTTTCATCGGCAGATTTTAACTATTGCTTGAGAAACGGTCTCCAACATATTTGGTACTTTTAAAACAATATCTCCTGCTCAATTTTTAATTAGTAAAAAGTAATTCTGAATGTTAACATACGATCATTTTTCGATTGAAGAAGCAACGGCATTACAGCTTTCTATGCGGGAGCAAATTGTTTTAAAACCAATCGGAAAAGAAGTAAAAACTGTTGGTGGCGCCGATATTTCATATAATAAAGACAGTACGAAAGTATTTGCGGCAATTGTTGTTTTCGATTATCCAACGATGAAGCTCCGCTCCTATTCGCTTTTCGAAAATAATACCACATTCCCGTTCATACATAATTATCTCGGGTTTCGTGAAATTCCGACATTAATGTTTGCGTGGGAACAATTGCCCGATAAACCTGATGTTTTAATCCTTGACGGGCAAGGAATTACGCATCCTCGAAATTTAGGCGTCGCAACACATTTTGGAATTCTGAACCGGCATCCGACAATTGGCTGCGCAAAAAATATGTTTGCCGCGAATTTAACAGAACTCGGATTGGAAAAAAACAGTTCAATTCCGTTTTACCGTGACGGAGAATTATTGGGTTTTGCGCTTCGTACTGTAAATTCAACCCACAGAAAATCTCCTGTTGAACCTGTTTATATTTCTCCGGGAAACCTGATTACGCCTGAAGAAACGATTGAAATTATGAAAAACTGCTCCGGAAATTACCGCATTCCGGTTCCAACGCGTTTTTCACATGAATTTGCAAATAATTTCCGCATTGGCAATCTAAAAGCCGGATTTCACATCCATCAGGATTTACAGCAGGCTTTATTCTGATTCTCCCGAAAACTGTTCCACTACTCTATTGAATTCATAATGATTTTCCCAGCGTTGGCGCTTAACTTCATCATAAATCGCAAGGATCCGTTCTTTATAATCGGCCAAAATTCCGTTTACAATCATAAAATTTACCGCTTGCTCAAACGCATTCTGCATGCTTTTATAAAAGGACGCGTATTTCATTTCACGCTTTGCAGAATATTTCTGGGCGGTTTCAATTGTAAAAAGCATTAAGTCTGCAATTGCAAAAGGATCTACGCCAAGCGTAAGGAAATGCTTGATGTATTTTTGTGCAACAGAACGGCGAAGCTTAGCACGTTTTGACTTGGTGGGAAAATATTCATTTAAAATTTTCACTTTCGCTTCCTGTATCAGCTTTTCTTCTTTCGGGTTAAAAACAAAATCATAATATGTTTTTACATCGCCAAATTTCTCATACAATTCAATCAACTGTTCAGCGATTTGCTCTTTATCAAGCTGGCTCAGGTATTTTTTTAAATCACGTTTGCTCATTCGTCAAAATATAATAACAAAAGTAACTTTCTTATCTTCATTTAATCCCTAAGAATACTTAATTTTGTTTTCGTAAGAAAATTTCATGGAAAGTAGTCAAAAAAAGCCTGTTTATAAACGAATTTTTAGTCCGATAAATAAGTTTGCAGGAAACTCTGTCGCGGGCGGAATCGTACTTTTCTTATCGGCGGTTTTGGCGATTGTGATTGCTAATTCTCACTTTTCAGAAGCTTACCATCATTTTTGGGAACAGCATTTTGGTTTTTCGTTTCTTGATTTATCATTGCATCATTGGATAAATGATGGCTTAATGGCCATTTTCTTTTTCGTTGTCGGACTTGAATTAAAGCGTGAAATAACAAACGGCGAACTCTCAAATCCCAGAAAGGCAATGCTGCCGATTGCTGCAGCTTTTGGCGGAATGGTTTTTCCTGCGATTATTTACCTGACCTTTAATTTTCAGACTGAAGCAAGTTCGGGCTGGGGAATTCCGATGGCTACGGATATTGCTTTTGCGCTCGGTGTTTTACATTTATTGGGAAATAAAATTCCGAATTCACTCAAAGTTTTCCTGACCGCATTGGCAATTGCCGACGATTTGGGAGCGGTTCTGGTAATTGCATTTTTTTATACTTCAGATATTTCCATTTTGAATTTAGGTATTGGCTTGGGATTACTGGTTTTATTGTTTCTTATAAATAAAATGAAAATCCGTACCCTATTTATATACGTATTCATCGGGATTTTTGTTTGGTATTTCTTCCTGATGTCGGGAGTTCACGCCACAATTGCTGCAGTTCTGGTAGCATTTACAATTCCTGCCAACACTTTAAACGGAATTTCCCCGCTAGAAAAATTAGAGCATCAATTACAGCCTTTTGTCGCATTTGTTGTGATGCCGGTTTTTGCGTTTGCGAATGCGGGAGTTACATTTTCAGGAAATGTTTCCGAAGAATTATTCAGCCCGGTTGCGATTGGAGTTATTTCAGGGCTTCTAATAGGAAAATTCATTGGAGTTGTAGGCGTTTCTACTTTAATGATAAAACTGAAACTGGCTGATTTGCCTGAAACTATCAATTTAAGGCATTTGTACGGAGCAGGGATTTTAGCATCAATCGGTTTTACAATGTCGCTTTTCATAACTAACTTAGCTTTTATAAATCCGGAGTTTATTATACAAGCAAAATTAGGTATTTTTACCGTATCGCTTTTTAGTGGAATTTTAGGTTTTTTAATTTTAAACAAAAAATAAATATAAAATACATTAAACAAATACAAATCAATAACTTAACATGAATAAACTTTTTAAATTCGTAGCACTTGCCGAAGGTGTTTCCTACTTAGCACTTTTTACAAATATGCTGCTCATTAAACCAACAAACATTGAACTTTACAAAATACTTTTATTTCCAATCGGAATGGCACACGGAATCCTGTTCATTGGTTACATCGTTCTTGCCATTATGCTGAAATTCGAGCAGGATTGGAGCTGGAAAAAATTCGGGATCATATCTATTGCGTCGTTAATTCCTTTTGGGACATTTTACGTCGACAAAAAATACCTGTAAATTATGGGCAAAATCGCCGAAGATATATTTGGATGGACATACAAACTGCTTAAATCCTGGCATTTTGGCGAAACGCTTTCGGCATATTTAAGCCTTGCAATCAACATCATTTTGCTGGGCATGATTTCCTATGCCATTTATATTGTATTCCGGTTTGTCCTCATTACGCTCATGTCTGTTGTTGCAAAAAATACCAAAACAAGATTTGACGATTTATTGGTTACAAACAAAACAGCCAAATATATTGCGCACCTCATTCCGCTGCTTTTCATCTATAAAGCGGTTCCGATAATCCTCAAAAATTTTATTTATTGGGAAACCATTTTCGGAAAACTGGTCGGAATTTACATCGTTATTTTAGTGCTATGGATTACACGGACGATTTTTAACGCGCTGCGCGATCATTTAAAACAAATTCCGCGTTACAGCGACAAACCTATCGACAGTTACATTCAGGTAATAATGATTATCCTGTGGATTTTTGGCGTTACGGCGATAATAATGTTTATTTTCAATACGTCGTTTATTGCTTTAGTTGGGACATTTGGCGCTATTTCGGCAATAATTTTACTGATTTTCCGGGATACGATTTTAGGATTCGTTGCAAGTATTCAGGTTTCGGTTAACGATATGGTTCGGATTGGCGACTGGATTACGATGGAGAAATTTGGCGCCGATGGCGATGTCATTGAAATTAACCTCGCAACGGTAAAAGTCCGGAATTTTGACAAGACAACAACAACAATCCCAACGTACAGCCTTATTTCCGATTCATTCAGAAACTGGCGCGGAATGTTAAATTCTGACGGAAGAAGAATCAAAAGGCATGTTCTGATAAAAGCAAACAGCATCCGGTTTTTAAAAGCAGATGAACTTCAAAATTTAAAGAAAATACAGCTAATTAGCAGCTATATTGACCAGCGGCAAAACGATATCGACAAGTACAATTTGAACCAGAACATTGATAAATCGCTAATGGTAAACGGCCGGAACATGACAAACTTTGGGCTTTTCAGGAAATACATTATGCAATATTTGCAGAATTATCCCGGCCTCAATAAAGATATGATTTTGATGTGCAGGCAATTACAATCTACTCCACACGGAATTCCTCTGGAAATTTATGCCTTTTCAAGTGACAAACGATGGGAGAATTATGAATACATCATGTCGGATATTTTTGACCACATTTTTGCCGCAGTTCCTTATTTTGATCTGGTGATTTATGAAATGCCTTCAAATCTGGATGGAAATACTGCGATATAATTGATTATACGGAAATTGGTTACGTAATAAGAAATTCTTTTGATACTTTTGAACTGATAAAACCTTTCTATATGAAAAAAATCCTACTCTTGTTTTTCATTTGTTTATCTGCATTTGGGCAAACTAAAAAAGTGGCTTCAAAAATCGATGATCTTCAGAAAAAAAATACGCACTTTACAAAATATTCTGTTTTTTCGTCACATTCAAAGTCGGATGATTTTTCAGGATTTTTAAAAAAAGCGTCAACAGCAATTCTGGATGTAAACGCTTCAAATACTCTATGGCAACAAAATGAAAACAATATCGAGCTTGAAATCCCGTATCAGAATGAAATGATTCCAGTTCAGCTATACAAAGTTGAAATCCATACGCAGGATTTTAAAATCGATACGGATAAAAAGAAAAATATCGATTATGAAAAAGGCACGCATTATCGCGGGATTATCAAAAGCGATTTGAATTCATTGGTTTCTTTCAACTTTTTCAACAATCAGTTAAACGGAATTATTTCCAATGGAAAATATGGAAATCTCACCATCGGAAAACTAAATACAAAAGATAATCTAACGAATTACATTATTTATTCTGATGCCGATTTAAAAGAACAAAACCCGTTTACCTGTGCAAATTCTGTTTTGCCAAGCGCTTTGCCTAACCAAAACCTGAATCAAAACCGGGAAGCAAATCTTACGAATAAATGCGTAACAATTTATTTTGAGCTTGGATATTCTGTTTTCCAGGCTAATGGAAATAGTGAAAGCCAAACCGGAATCTGGATAAATTCAATTTTTAACAACGTTCAGACGCTATATAATAACGACGGGATCAATGTTGCATTGAAATCAACTTTTATCTGGACGACTCCCGATCCTTTTACCAGTAATACCATTTATGGATATTTGTTCCAGTTTAATGAAGTCCGCCCTCATTTCAATGCAGATATTGGCCAGCTATTAACCATTGGGACACAATTGGGTGGAATAGCCGCAATCGTTGGCGGTTTATGTTCCGAAAATGATTTCGCATATTCAGATGTATATTTTGCGTATCAGGATGTTCCTGCGTTTTCATGGCCGGTTCAGTCAATTACTCATGAATTAGGGCATTTAATGGGTTCGCACCATACGCATGATTGTGTTTGGAACGGAAATAACACTATAATCGACGGCTGTGGACCGCAAGCCGGTTTTCCCGGAATTACAGCCGAAGGAAATG
>CAZSDN010000037.1:0-7681 GCA_964605595.1 uncultured Flavobacterium sp.
AATAACAAATTTTCAAATAATTGCTTTCATTTGGTACTACAACGCAAATTTATTTGAAATATTATCTAATGTAAAATCTAAATAAATTAATTTTGCCACTCGGTAATAAAAGCCTCCGCGCTGCGTTATTTATGATAATGAAAAAATTGCTATTCTTTATTTTAATGGTTTCTGCTATCGCTTCAGATGCACAGGTAAAAGGTGATTTTACTGTTGATTGGAGTGCCGGGCTTCAGTTCTCATCCATAGAAGGCAGTTATAAAATACCTCAATTTCAACCCGAAAATTTCTATTTTGATGATATAGACCGAAAGGTTTTCTTATTACTCAAAGCCCCTTTAGGCAATCCTGTTGATGAAAAATCATTAGAGATTATAAATATTATTTACGAGCCGGTCACTGTCCAACAATTGGGCAATTTATCGATAAAAGCGGTTCCGCTTGAAATAAATGCAACTGCGGTTAACGGTAAAGCAAAAAATGATCTGTTTGTTACGATACAATTATCCCCAATTATTAAGGACGGAAATGGTTTTAAAAGAATCAAATCGTTCTCCTATATAATAGGTATAAAAAAAGACCCCGGCACAATTGCCCGCAGGGATTTCAATTCGATCTCAAATTCTGTCCTTTCCAGTGGAGAATGGTTCAGGTTTTATGTCGAAAAATCAGGGGTTTACAGAATATCCAAAAGTTTTTTGCAACAGCTGGGATTAAAACTTAATAATGTTGATCCGAGAAAAATCAAGATTTTTGGCAATGGCGGAAGGATGCTGCCACTGGTTAACGGAGTCGAATATCCATCTGACCTGGCTGAAAATGCCATTTATTTCGAAGGCGAAAATGATGGCGTCTTTGATAGCCAGGATTACATACTTTTTTATGCCGAAGGCACTGATAACTGGAGCCAGGAAAATCTATCCCATAATAATCTTTATGCTGACAGATCTTATTATTATGTTACAGTTCAGGGAAGTGACGGTAAAAGGATAACTCCAATGGCTGAGCCAACCGGAACTACCATAACACCAATAAATACTTTTGATGATTACCAATATCACGAGCGCGACCTGGTTAACGTTGCCCGGTTGGGGCGAAAATGGTTTGGCGAAGATTTTGGAATAGAAAATACCAGAGCATTCCGCTTTACATTTCCAAACATTGTTCCCGGCTCACAGATAAATATTGCTGCAATGGCGGCATCAACTGCTTTTGCAAATACATCTTTAACAATCACGGCAAATGAATCGCCTGTAGGAGCAATTGCATTTACCGCTTTAAACGCTGAGTCGCAGGTGCTCGGAGTTGAAGGAGGCTTGCCCGGTACAAATTTCCCTGCCGCTCAGGATGTAAATATAAAGTTGCAATACGATAATGGCGGCGTGCCTGCTTCAAGAGCTTATCTTGATTATATCATTTTGAGAGCAAAAAGCAATTTAAAAGGTTATAATAAACAATTCCGTTTTCAATATAATGATGCTGCTTCAACACCGGGAGTAGGGGATTTTCAGTTTGCTACAGCATCTTCAATTTCGCAAGTTTGGGATATTACCGATATATATAATGTAACCGCAGTTAAAAATGACAATCAGGTTTCTTTTTCTTTTAAAGCTGATCTAGGCGAGGTCAGAAAGTATATTGCCGTAGACAAAATGGATTATTATTCTCCCAAAAAAGAGTCTAAATCCAGAGTTGCCAACCAAAATCTTAAAGGAACGATTTTTAAAAATGCCCAAGGTCAGTTTCAGGATATCGATTATTTACTGATAACAACTGCGTCACTTGTGAATGTTGCCGAAAAACTTGCCGCTTTTCACCGCTCATATTCTGGACTGAATGTAAAAATTGTGAGCTTGGAATCCATTTATCAGGAGTTTTCTTCAGGAAAGCAGGATATTGGCGCAATCAGGAATTTTGTAAAGTATGTTTATAGAAATGCTTCTTCCGATGACAATAGGGTAAAATACCTGAATCTTTTTGGCGACGCTTCGTTTGACTTTAAAAACCGGATTTCTAACAATACGAATGTAGTACCGATTTATCATGCATTGCCAAGTTTTTCCTTGTCAACTTCATACATTTCAGACGATTTTTTTGTCCTTATGGATGATGGTGAAGGTAATATGAATATATCCAATGCAAGCGGCCTTGATATTGCGGTGGGCCGGATGCCGGTAAATAGTGTAAAACAGGCTGAGGAAATGATCAACAAAGTAATCGAGTACCATGATGTAAAATCATTTGGAAGATGGCGAAATAACTTTGTGCTCATTTCGGATGATGTTGATGAGGGCTGGGAGAGAATGCTTCAGGAAGGACTTGATGATTTGGGAGATGAGATTTCTGTGAACAAACCTTTTGTAAATGTGAAGAAAATCCACTCTGATGCCTATGTGCAAACAGCATCTGCGGGCGGAGACCGATATCCGAAAGTACGTGAAGATTTCGTAAGCGCATTCGAACAAGGGGCGCTGGTCTTTAATTATTTCGGGCATGGCGGTGAAGATGGCCTTGCTCACGAAAGAATCCTGGAAAAACCAGATATTCAGAATCTTGGCAATCGGTACAAGTATCCATTGTTTATTACAATTACATGTGAATTTACCCGATTTGATAACCCTTTCCGGGAAACCGCCGGAGAATTCATGTATTGGAATCCAAAGGGCGGTGCCATTTCACTGATTACAACAACAAGGCAAATAGGTGCAGGAACTGGAGAAAACATAAACAGGGCATTTTCGAGGAATTTATTTGGATACGGGACTAATTCGCCTGATTCCATGGCTGAAGCATTGCGTATATCTAAAGTGCAGTATGGGTCAAATCCGTTAGTGGTTTTTTACATTGGCGATCCTGCTATAAAGCTTGCAATTCCAAAACCAACTATTGTCCTCACAAAAGTGAATGATATACCGATTACAGGTCCGATTGATGATTTTCAGGCGCTTGGGCGCATAAAACTCTCAGGCGAGGTAAGGGATGAATCAGGGAATGTACTTTTGTCGGGTTATAATGGTGAACTTGCGGTAAATATTTTTGATAAGCCTGTTGAACGCCGGACTTTGGGAAATGACGGGGCGACAAACGGCGGACAACTGATTACGATGGATTTTATGAATCTGGGTGAAACTATTTTTCGCGGTAATGCTTCAGTAAGCAATGGCCTTTTTGAATTTTCATTTGTCGTACCCAAGGATATCAGGGTGCCTATAGGGAACGGAAGGATCAGTTTTTACGCAAAGAAATCAACTGAATTAATAAACCAAACCGGTTATAATGATGCAATTAAAGTAGGCGGAATAAACATAAATGCGGAACAAGACAATACGCCGCCAAGAGCAAAGTTATACATGAACGATGAATCATTTGTTTCAGGAGGTATAACAAACGAATCTCCCATATTGCTGGCTTTCCTTGAAGATGAGAACGGGATCAACACGGCAAGCGGTATCGGACATGATATCATTGCGATACTTGATGGTGATGAATCCAAACCATATATTCTGAATGATTATTATGAGACTGTAGCAGATGATTATACCAAAGGCATTGTAAGATTCCCGTTCAGGAATTTAGAAAAAGGCCTGCATACCATTACGCTTCGGGCATGGGATGTATACAACAACCCGATTTCAGCCGAAATTCAGTTTGTTGTAGTTGGCGACGAAACACTTACCCTGAAAAATGTATTGAATTATCCAAACCCATTTGTGAACTATACGCAATTCTGGTTTACGCACAACCGCCCGTTCGAGCCTCTTGATGTTCAGGTTCAGGTAATGACGGTTACCGGAAAAGTGGTTTGGACAAAAAATCAGGTAGTTGTTACAGATGGTTTTCTTTCGAGGGAAATAACCTGGGACGGCAAAGATGATTTTGGCGATAAAATAGGAAAAGGGGTCTATATATATAAGCTTACGGTCAAGTCAACACTGACGAATAAAAAATCTGAAAAGTTTGAAAAACTTGTAATCCTATAAGAAAATACTATATTTGTTTAATCAATTTTCAAAATTAAGAATGAAAAAATTATCATTAGTACTGATTTGCTTACTCTCCATTCAGTATTTAAAAGCACAAGACAATAACCGCGCTATTTCCACTTCTGTAGCTTTCCTGATGGTAGCTGCCGATGCAAGGTCTGCGGGTATGGCTGACCAGGGAGTTGCTACTTCACCAGATGCTTTTTCACAACAATACAATCCTGCTAAATATGCTTTTTCTTTAGAAAAACAAGGTTTTTCAACAAGTTATACGCCTTACCTGACTGATTTGGTTAATGATATTTCATTAGGCCAGGTCACCTATTTTAACAGATTTGACGAAAGAATGGCTTTTGCCGGAAGTTTACGTTATTTCGGGCTCGGTGATATAGAATTGCGCCGTGATTTGAATGATGAGGGCGTTATCGTAAGCCCTAACGAATTTGCTTTCGACGGTTCGTTTTCATTAAAATTGAGTGAAAGGTTCTCTATGGCTGTTGCCGGTAGGTATATCCGTTCACAACTGCGTATTGCCGATGAAAATAATGATGCTTCTCCGGCAAGTACTTTTGCGGTTGACGTAGCAGGTTATTATCAATCTGAAGAACAGGCCTACAACGACTTCAACGGAAGGTGGCGTGCCGGTTTCAATTTTCAGAACCTGGGCCCTAAAATCAGTTATGATTCCGATCAGCTGAGTACAAACTTTATTCCTTCAAACCTTAAGTTAGGTGTAGGCTTTGACTTTATTTTTGACGAATACAATAAAGTAGGAGTGGGTGTTGAATTTAATAAATTGTTAGTGCCCACACCGCAGGAGCCAAAAGATCTGAATGGTGATGGCGTAATAGACGATATTGAAATTGCGGCAAATGATGAAGAATACAACAAAACAGGATGGGTTGAAGGGATTTTTAAATCTTTTGGTGATGCCCCTAACGGATTCAGTGAAGAATTAAAAGAATTTACCTATTCCGTAGCAACCGAGTACCTGTATCAGGATTCTTTCGCAATGCGTCTGGGGTATTTTAATGAAAGCCCTCTCAAAGGAGCAAGAAAGTTCTTTTCACTCGGAGCCGGATTTAAATATAATGTTGTCAAAATAGACGTTTCCTATTTATTTTCGGCATCAAAAATCAAAAACCCACTTGAAAACACATTGCGTTTTTCCCTGACGTTTAATTTTGGTGAAAAATATGATGAATATTAGTAGTTAAAAAAATTAATTAGAATCCAAATTTCAGTAAAATGAGGTTTGGATTTTTTTTCCAATAAAAACAAATGAAAGAAATCAACATTACGACCAGTTTCTCGGTTTTCGAAACGATTCAGGAATTACCTTCGGATGTACAGCAATTAATGCATGAAGCTGTCGAAATAAGAAAAAAAGCCTACGCGCCCTATTCTAAATTTCGCGTCGGAGCGGCACTTCTTCTCGATAACGGAAAAACAGTTTTAGGATCCAATCAGGAAAATGCGGCTTATCCTTCAGGGCTTTGTGCCGAAAGAACTGCGGTTTTCCATACCGGCGCGGTTTATCCTGAAGCAAAAATCCTCAAAATGGCAATTTCGGCAGCATCGGATACGAACAAAACAACAGCCCCGATTCCGCCTTGTGGCGCATGCAGACAATCAATAGCCGAGTACGAATTCAAGCAGGATTTGCCAATAGAAATCTATTTTATGGGAGAAACCGGAGTAATCTATAAATCGGATTCCCTCAAAAATTTACTGCCTTTTACATTCGATAAAAACTTCCTGTAAAAAAGGATAAAAATCACGGTTTAAATTTTCCTTCTAACGCGGAATGTCTTATTTTTGCGTTTCGCAAATTTGTGTGTGAGGAAACTATTTTGCGTTGTAGTAATCGTTTATATCAAAACAACACTTTACAAAAGAAAAGTCAAAATGAAAGAAGTTACAAAAGAAGTTTATTTAAAGTGGTACGAAGATATGCTGCTTTGGAGAAAGTTTGAAGACAAACTTGCAGCGCTTTACATTCAACAAAAAGTAAGAGGATTTCTTCACTTATATAACGGGCAGGAAGCTGTTTTAGCGGGCGCTTTGCACGCAATGGATCTTTCCAAAGACAAAATGATTACGGCTTACAGAAATCACGTTCAGCCAATCGGAATGGGCGTTGATCCCAAAAAAGTAATGGCCGAACTGCTCGGAAAAGTAACCGGAACTTCAAAAGGAATGGGCGGATCTATGCACATTTTCTCAAAAGAGCACGGTTTTTATGGTGGTCACGGAATCGTGGGAGCACAAATTCCAGTTGGCGCCGGAATCGCTTTCGCAGATAAATATTTCGGCCGCGATGGTGTTACTTTAACCTATTTCGGAGATGGAGCAGCGCGTCAAGGTTCACTTCACGAAGCATTCAATATGGCAATGTTGTGGAAACTTCCTGTGGTTTTTATCGTTGAAAATAACGGTTACGCAATGGGAACTTCTGTTGAAAGAACTGCAAATCATACAGATATCTGGAAACTCGGTCTTGGCTATGAAATGCCATGCGGGCCTGTTGACGGAATGAACCCAGTGAAAGTTGCCGAAGCAATGCATGAAGCAATTGACCGCGCTCGCCGTGGCGACGGGCCAACATTCCTTGAACTGAAAACATACCGTTATAGAGGGCATTCAATGTCTGATGCGCAACTTTACAGAACTAAGGAAGAAGTTGAAGAATACAAAAAAATCGACCCGATTACACAAGTTCTTGATGTAATTAAAGAAAATAAATACGCAACCGACGAAGAAATTGAAGCAATAGACGAAAGAGTAAAAGATTTGGTTGAAGAATGCGCAACATTCGCCGAAGAATCTGAATTCCCACAAGCGCAACAATTATACGACGTTGTTTACGAACAGGAAAATTATCCTTTTTTACCCCACAAACTATAATCAATTATGGCAACAAAAATTACAATGCCGCGATTGAGCGACACAATGACCGAAGGAACTGTGGCAACCTGGTTGAAAAAAGTAGGTGATAAAGTTTCCGAAGGCGATATTTTAGCAGAAATCGAAACCGATAAAGCAACAATGGAATTCGAATCATTCAATTCCGGGACTTTGCTGCATATAGGAATTCAGGAAGGCGAAAGCGCACCTGTTGATTCCCTTTTGGCAATCATAGGAAAAGAAGGTGAAGATATTTCTGATTTGATTAAAGGTGGCGCTTCCGCAGAAAAAACTGAAACTGCTCTAAAGGAAGAATTCGGTTCAGAAGAAAAATCTGAAAAACCCGAAGAAACAAAAACCACCGACACAAAATCAGAAACGCCAAAAAGTGAAGCTACTGCCTTGCCAAAAGGAGTTGTGGTAGTTACAATGCCGCGATTGAGCGACACAATGACAGACGGAACAGTAGCAACTTGGTTGAAAAAAGTAGGCGATAAAGTTTCCGAGGGCGATATTTTAGCAGAAATTGAAACCGATAAAGCAACAATGGAATTCGAATCATTTAATGCAGGAACATTATTGTTCATTGGTGTTAACGAAGGTGAATCGGCTCCGGTTGACAGCGTTTTGGCAATCATCGGGCCGGAAGGAACGGATGTGTCTGGCGTTGCAGAAAATTATAAAAAAGGAGGTTCTGCTCCGGCAAGCGAGGAGAAATCCAATTCAAAAGAAGAAAGTAAGTCTGAAGAAAAATCTTCCGAAGAAACAAAAGAATCTGTCGAAACGGTTTC
>CAZSDN010000037.1:7691-12637 GCA_964605595.1 uncultured Flavobacterium sp.
GGAAAAAGAATTTTCATTTCTCCATTGGCTAAAAAAATCGCTGAAGAAAAAGGAATCAATATTTCACAAGTTAAAGGTTCTGGAGAAAACGGAAGGATCGTGAAAAGCGATATTGAAAACTTCAAACCACAAGGTGCATCTGCTCCAGCGGCTTCTCAGGAAGCTCCTAAAGCCGAAACGGCTTCAGCTCCGGCTGTAAAACCATTTGTTCCGGCAGGCGAGATTTACGCAGAAGAAGTGAAAAATTCTACAATGCGCAAAGTTATCGCAAAACGTTTGTCAGAATCAATTTTTACCGCGCCGCATTTCTATCTTACAATAGAAGTTGCAATGGACGAAGCAATGAAATCAAGAGGCGTAATCAATTCAATTCCTGATACGAAAGTTTCTTTCAATGACATGGTGATCAAAGCTTGTGCGATGGCGCTGAAAAAACATCCGAAAGTAAATTCGCAATGGAAAGAAGAAGCGACAATCATCAACCATCATATCAATATTGGTGTTGCTGTTGCTGTTGAAGACGGATTGGTTGTACCGGTATTAAAATTTGCAGATCAGTTGAGCTTATCGCAAATCGGTGCAAACGTGAAAGACGTTGCCGGAAGAGCGAAAAGCAAAAAATTGCAACCAGCAGAAATGGAAGGAAGCACGTTTACCGTTTCAAATCTTGGAATGTTTGGTATAACCGAATTTACATCCATCATCAACCAGCCAAATTCTGCAATTCTTTCTGTTGGAGCGATCGTTGAAAAACCGGTGGTTAGAAACGGGCAAATCGTTGTTGGAAATACAATGAAAGTAACACTAGCGTGTGACCACAGAACCGTTGATGGTGCAACAGGCGCACAATTTTTACAAACATTAAGACAATATCTTGAAAATCCGGTTACAATGCTGGCTTAATCTCAAAAGTCTTTTAAATATAAATCCCATCATGATTTTTTGTGATGGGATTTTTTTATTTTAGCAGTATATCTTAATCTATGAAAACTACACAAAAACTTCTATTGCCGCTTTTTTTACTTTTTACAATTGCGACATTCTCGCAGAAATATAAAGTGAATTCTTCGGATGTTGGGAAATCATTGGCTTATCTTTCTTCAGATGAACTCGAAGGCCGTGAAACCGGAACGCCGGGGATTGAAAAAGCTGCCGTTTTTCTCGAGGAATATTTATCTGAAAATGGCATAAAACCATATTTCAAAACCTATCGCGACACACTTTCCAATTTTAAAAAACCGGCGTACAATATTGTTGGTTTTATCGAAGGGAACGATCCGGTTTTGAAAAACGAATTTATCATACTTGGCGCACATTATGATCATATCGGGATTTCAAAGAACGGAGGTGATGATAAAATCAATAACGGAGCAAACGATGATGCGTCAGGAGTAGTCGCGGTTGCCGAAATTGCCAAATATTTCGCAACTACGAAATCCAACAAACGAAGTGTGCTGATTGTTTTTTTTGACGGTGAAGAGAAAGGTTTATTAGGTTCCAAGCATCTGGCGAAGAAATTGAAAAAAGCAAGGTTAAACCTGTACACCGTATTGTGTTTTGAAATGATTGGCGTACCTATGAAACGTGGTTTTACATCTTATATAACAGGATTTGAAAAATCGAATATGTCGCAGAAATTAAATGAATATTCCGGAAAAAATGTAGTCGGATTTTTACAACAGGAAGCCCAATACCAGCTTTTTTACAGATCGGATAATTTTCCGTTTTTCAATGAATTCAATATTCCATCACACACGGTAAGCACGTTCGATTTTGAGAATTTCGAATTTTACCATCATGTTGATGACGAATTTGATAAAATGGATATTCCGCACATGGCCGGTTACATCCAGGATATGATTCCCGCAATAGAGAACATGGCTAATTCAGCAACCAAAGAAATTAAATTGAATTAAGTGAAAAATATAATAATTACAGGAACTTCACGCGGAATCGGCTATGAACTTGCATTGAAATTTGCACAATCCGGACATCAGGTTTTAGCTGTTTCAAGAAATATTCCGCAGGCTTTAATGGAAAATCCAAACATAACCTGTCTTTCGGTAGATTTATCCCTTGAACCGGAAATACAAAAAATCGGGGATGTCTTGTCGCAATGGAAAAAAGTCGATGCAATCATCCATAATGCGGGTGCTTTGGTTTTGAAACCTTTTTCAGAAACTTCACTTGAAGATTTTCAAAGAATTTACAGCGTAAATGTTTTTGCCGTCGCTTCACTAACTAAAATGGCGTTGCCCTATCTGGTAAAAGGAAGCCACGTTGTAACAATCAGTTCGATGGGCGGAATCCAGGGAAGCATGAAGTTTGCCGGGCTTTCAGCTTACAGTTCAAGCAAAGGCGCAGTCATTACATTATCGGAATTATTGGCTGAAGAATATCGCGAACACGGAATTTCTTTTAATGTTTTGGCACTCGGTTCTGTTCAGACCGAAATGCTTTCCGAAGCTTTTCCAGGATATATTGCACCACTTTCCGCAGATGAAATGGCGAATTATATTTGCGATTTTACATTAAACGGAAATCGTTTTTTTAACGGCAAAGTGTTGCAGGTTTCTTTATCGACACCATAAATTATGAGTGATGTTTTAGCGAAATATATTCCTGAACACGCCGTAAGGCCGGTGTTTGAAATGATCGTCCAGAACGAAGTCCACCTTAAAGTCGTAAACGAACGCAATACGCGCCATGGCGATTACAGAAAAGGGCCGGGCGGGAAACATGAAATTACCGTAAACGCAAGCCTCAACAAATACCGTTTCCTGATTACGTTAATTCATGAAATTGCGCATTTAGTTGCTTTTGAAAAATTTGGACGTAATATCAAACCACATGGCGATGAATGGAAATTTACTTTTCAAAGATTAATGATACCGTTTATCAGGCCTGAAATTTTCCCGGCACAATTACTTCCGTTATTGGCCAGGCATTTTAAAAATCCTTCCGCAAGCAGCGATACTGATGCCACTTTGGCTTTGGCTTTGAAACAATTTGACCCTGAAAATGACAAAAATTATGTTTTTGAAATTCCTTACGGAAGTGTTTTCCGGATCAAAAACGGGAAAATTTTCAAGAAAATAGCTTTACGCACAAAGCGCTATGAATGCATTGAAGTCAGTTCGGGAAAGATTTATCTGTTCAATCCGAATGCGGAAGTAGAATTGCTTCCGGGCTGATTTATCAGTTTTTTGGGTTTTATTTCGAACTTTAATCTGTATTTTTATAAAAAAAATTGACCGTAATTTCGGTTGATTCAAAATGCAAAAAATGAACACTAATTATTACGCAATCATAATGGCCGGAGGTGTAGGCTCAAGGTTCTGGCCGGTAAGCACAGCCGATTTTCCAAAACAATTCCACGATATGCTCGGTTCGGGCGAAACGCTTATCCAGAAAACGTTCAGCCGTTTGTCAAGGTTAATCCCTAAAGAGAATATCCTGATCTTAACCAATGAAAAATATAATGATATTGTTTTAAAGCAGCTTCCCGATGTAAAACAGGAACAGGTTTTACTTGAACCGGCAATGCGAAATACGGCGCCGTGCATTTTATACGCATCGCTTAAAATACAAAAGCAAAATCCCAATGCGGTAATGGTTGTCGCGCCAAGCGATCACTGGATCGAAGACGAAACTGCTTTTGCGGCGAACCTTAAGCAGTGTTTTGATTTTTGCGAAAAAGAAAATGCATTGATGACTTTAGGAATCCAGCCGACATTCCCAAACACCGGTTTTGGTTACATTGAATATGATAAATCAGATCCAAATTCAATTAAGAAAGTCAGCCAGTTTCGTGAAAAGCCCGATTATGAAACGGCAAAATCATTTCTTGAAAGCGGTAATTTTTTATGGAACGGCGGAATTTTCATCTGGAGCGCAAAATCTATTTTAAGCGCTTTTGAAAATTTCCAGCCAAAAATGAACGCTCTTTTTCAGGAAGGTTACCCGGTTTACAATACTTCTGCGGAAGCAGATTTTATAAATACGAATTATGCTTTGGCCGAAAATATTTCGATTGATTATGCTGTTATGGAAAATGCTGAAAATGTTTATGTTTTACCGGCTGTTTTCGATTGGAATGATTTAGGAACGTGGGGTTCGCTGCATGAGAAACTTCCAAAAGATAATGACAATAATGCGGTCGTAAACGCTGTTGTCCATTTGGAAAATGCCAAAAATAATATCATTCGCACCGATGCCAAAAAAATGATCGTAATTGACGGTTTGGATGACTTTATAATTGTTGATAAAGAAGATGTTCTCCTGATTTATCCAAAAGGAAAAGAGCAGGAAATAAAAGCTGTCGTTGCCAGAATTGAAAGCGGAAAATCTTAGCCTTTTAAATACGCTTCACGAACTTTCTTAAACAAATTGGAAGAATAAACGAAATCGGTTACCGCTTGGTTGTCGGTTTTGAAAACTTCTTCTTTAGTGCCTTGCCACGCTTTTAATCCGTTTTTCAGGAACAGGATATTTTCGCCAATTTCCATTACCGAGTTCATATCGTGCGTATTGATGACCGTTGTAATATTGTATTCTTTTGTAATTTCCTGAATAAGATTATCAATCAGGATTGAAGTATTCGGATCCAAACCAGAATTTGGCTCGTCGCAAAACAAATATTTCGGATTGTTAACGATTGCTCTGGCAATTGCAACGCGTTTTTGCATTCCGCCTGAAATTTGTGACGGGAGTTTTTTATGCGCGTCGGTCAGGTTTACACGATGCAAAACAAAATCGACCCGCTCGTTGATTTCATCCCGCGTTTTTTTGGTAAACATTTTTAGCGGGAAAGCGACATTCTGCGCGACAGTCATCGAATCGAAAAGCGCGCTTCCTTGAAAAACCATTCCGATTTCAGTGCGTAATTCACGTTTTTCTTCTTTAGTCAAATCAGAATAAATCCTTCCGTCAAAAGAAATTGTTCC
>CAZSDN010000037.1:12647-18842 GCA_964605595.1 uncultured Flavobacterium sp.
TCCCGCTTCAGGCGTAAAAATCCCAAGCAAAGATTTCAATAAAACCGTTTTGCCCGAGCCGCTTTGCCCAATAATCAGATTGGTTTTCCCGGTTTCAAAAACAGTCGAAATTCCTTTCAAAACCTTTTGCTCACCAAACGTTTTCTCTACATTTTTAACTTCTATCATCAGGTTAATAATAATTGGGTTAATATATAATTGACCAGGATAATCGTAACCGATGTCCAAACGAAAGCAACCGTACTGGCTTTACCAACTTCAAGCGCGCCGCCTTTCATGTAATATCCGTGAAATGACGGAATTGTTGCGAGCAATAATGCAAAAATCAACGTTTTTATAAATGCGTATGCGATATGGAACGGAATAAATTCGTTTTGGATCCCGGCGATAAAATCGGTGCTGTTGCCAAATCCGCCGTAAACGCTTGCGATGAATCCGCCTAAAATCCCCAAAAACATTGCAATTCCAATTACAAACGGATATAAAAGCAATGCGATTAATTTGGGAAAAACCAGGTAATTCAATGAATTCACACCCATAACTTCAAGCGCGTCAATTTGCTCGGTAACACGCATCGTTCCTATGCTTGACGTAATAAACGATCCCATTTTTCCCGCCATGATTATCGAAATGAACGTTGGCGCAAATTCCAAAATGATTGACTGTCTTGTCGCAAATCCGATAAGGTATTTCGGAATCAACGGATTTGTAAGGTTCAACGCGGTTTGAATCGCAACAACTCCGCCCACAAAAAAAGATATAAAAGCAACAATTCCAAGCGAATCTATAATCAGGTCATCGATTTCTTTGAGGATTAAACCCCGCATGAATGAACCTTTTGTGGGTTTATTGAAAATTTCTTTCCACATCAGGAAATACCTTCCAATTTGTCTTAAATAGCGGACGAGCATCATAGTTTTTAAATATATGCTAAAATACTAAGAAGTTATGAGTTTTGAATGGTGCGTTGGGAGATATTTAGCTTTGCTCAGTTCAGTTTTGGTTCGTTCAGCATTAAAAAAGTTTACCTTTTATTTTATTCCAGCGGTAATTGCGGATGAATTTTGCCTGTTCTTCAGAAACCAAAAGTGGTTTTCCGGCTGATTTTGCTTTCCGGAAACCGGAAATGTAATCTAAAAAAAGTAACGGTTTCTTTTTCAGCAGTGCCAGTTTTACCGATGCGATTACGGTGATAAGGAATCCGTAACCCAAAGTATAAAATGCCTCGCCTTGCTTGTAACGCGCGGTTTTGTTATAATTCGCACCGGTTGGTTTTAAGTGTTTTATTTTAAGAGATTCATCGGTTATGATTTCCCAGCCATAAAATTTGCAAAGCAATTCATCGACCGTATCCCAGCCCATTGCGGGCTTCAGTTTTCCGATTTCGAGGAAACACTCTTTTCTGTATGCTTTGAATGCGCCGCGAATATGATCTTTGTCTGTAAGATTTTCCAGAATCCATTCGCCGTTTTTTTCAATGTAGGCAAAACCACCAACCATTCCGGTTCGATTGTCTTTCTTGAAATGTGAAACTATGGTTTCGAAATAATTTTCAGGCAGAATAAGATCGGCGTCCAATTTTACGATAAAATCATAACTTTCATCTAAGGTTTCAAAACCTTTATAAAATGCCTGGATGACTTTGCTTCCTGGCAAATGAATCGCTTCGGAAGTTGTGTTTACTAAAGAGATAAAAGGATTTTCTGCGGCAAATTTTAAAACAATTCCAGAAGTTTCATCAGTTGAATTGTCATTTACAACTACAACTTTTTTAGGTAAAACGGTTTGAGAGACAATAGAATTTAATGCCAGGCCAATAAATTTGGCTTCATTGTGAGCGGGCATTATAACATAAAATTCCATTATTTTATTTTTTCGGCGTAAACGATGTAATAGCGATTGGTGAATCTTCTCAATAATGGCCGGATTCCGATTTTTTTTACTGGATTTGTCCATTTCTCACGGGCAATAATTTTCCAGCCTGTTTTTTCCAAAAGCCAATCCAGTTGCCAATCCTCAAATTCGTGATAATGACGGTCCCACATGTCGGTTTTGCTGCGGTATGCCGGTGAAAACCAAAGCCGCATTGGGATCGAGATAAACAATTTGTTGGCTTTTACAGATTTTAAAATTGTGTATGGATTGAGAAGATGTTCAAAAATTTCGAAAGCGGTAACCACATCAGCGTTGGAATTTTGAAGTGCCGACTGGTTTTCGTCCAAATCTTCACCGGTTGTATTCGTTACTGAAAAACCGTTATTTTTCATGATTTTAGAAAACGGGTTTTCTACTCCTAAATCCAAAATGGAATCGGAAGCCGAAATATGTTTTTTCAGAAAGGTAAGCGTATGGTTGAAACGTTTTTCGGGAAAAGTATTTTCGTACATGATTTTGATATCTGGCGCCAAAGATACTAAGATAGTTTTTGTTTTGCAGGATTTTTAGCCCGGATGGAAGCGGTTATCCTTTTTTGTTTTTCTTTAAAACAAAAAAGATAATAGCGAACAGCCGGAAATAGCTCCTGAAAATATTAATAGCGGTAAACGAAAGCGTTAATGTTCATGCCCGCACCAACGGATGCGAAAATCACCACATCGCCTTTTTTGATAGAATGGTTCTCGAGTTTTCCCTTTATCAGAAGGTCGAAAAGTGTTGGAACGGTGGCAACGCTGCTGTTTCCGAGTTCGTGGATGCTCATTGGCATAATGTCGCTTGGAGCGGTTTTTCCGTAAAGTTTGTAAAAACGGTGAATGATTGCTTCATCCATTTTTTCATTTGCCTGATGGATAAGTACTTTTTTTACGTCATCAATTGGAATCCCGCTTTTGTCCAAACAGGATTTCATTGCGAGCGGAACTTTGTTCAACGCAAATTCATAGATTTTCCGGCCGAACATTTTAATATAACGTACATCGGGATCGAGGTTTTTGTTGTATGAGTTTCCGAAGAAAAGATAGTTGGCTTCTTCATAAGCATAAGTCGCGCTTTCAAAAGCAAGCATTCCGTCATTCTCATTTTCAGAAAGCTCAATCACGGTTGCGCCTGCGCCATCAGAGTAAATCATGGAATCGCGATCATGGATGTCGACAACGCGGGAAAGTGTTTCAGCGCCTATTACCAAACATTTTTTTGCCATTCCGGATTTTAGGAACGCGTTCGCCTGAAGTACGCCTTCAACCCAGCCCGGGCAACCGAAAAGAATGTCATATGCGACACATTTCGGGTTTTTTATCTGTAATTTTTGTTTTACTCTTGTTGCTAAACTGGGTAGAATATCCGACTGGATCGCGCCGTGTTTTACATCTCCGAAATTATGGGCGAGAATAATGTAATCTAAAGTTTCAGGATCAATGCCGGCATCTTTTATAGCGTGTTGAGCGGCATAGTAAGCCATGTCTGAACTGACCATTTCCGGGTTTGCGTAACGACGGGCTACAATTCCGGTAATGTCTTTGAATTTTCCAATAACAATTTCATTTGAACTTGGTAAAGAAACGCCTTCTTCGTCCAGGAATTCATGTTTGTCAAAGTCGGTATTTTTGATTTCGTTTTCAGGAATGAAACTTCCGACTCCGGTAATAATTACGCCCATAGCTCTAATGTTTTAGCTAAGGTAGTTATTATTTTAAAGTAAATTTCGGAAGAATAAAATTTTACAGATAATAAAGTTTAATACCGGATAAATTTCATTTTCCTCTTTTTTTAGAATAAAAAACCCGACTTAAAGCCGGGTTTTATTTTTATCTTATTCTTGCATGTAAGCTTCAATTGGCGCACATGAACAAATTAAATTCCTGTCGCCATATGCATCGTCAACTCTTCTTACTGAAGGCCAGAATTTATTTTCTGCGATATAATCCAACGGGAAAGCCGCTTGTTCTCTGGTGTAAGGGAAATTCCATGAATCGGATGTCAGCATTGCCTGTGTGTGCGGTGCATTTTTCAATACATTGTTTGCATCGTCAGCAGTAGCAGTAGCGATTTCTTTTCTGATGGAAATCATTGCATCGCAAAAACGATCCAATTCGGCTAAATCTTCACTTTCCGTTGGTTCAACCATTAAAGTTCCGGCAACCGGGAAAGAAACCGTTGGCGCGTGGAAACCATAATCCATTAAACGTTTTGCTATATCGCTTACTTCAATCCCGTTTTGTTTGAATGAACGGCAATCAAGGATCATTTCGTGAGCCGCTCTTCCGCATTCTCCGGTGTAAAGAATCGGATAATGATTTTCAAGGCGCGATTTCATGTAATTCGCATTCAGTATTGCATGATGCGTTGCGCTGGTCAAACCTTCTGCGCCAAGCATCGAAATATATCCGTAAGAAATCAGGCAAACTAAAGCCGAACCATAAGGCGCGGCAGAAATTGCAGAAATTGCATTGTCGCCACCGGTTGAAATTATTGGGTTTGTGGGTAAAAACGGAACCAAATGTTTGGCTACGCAAATTGGCCCAACTCCCGGGCCGCCGCCGCCATGCGGAATTGCGAATGTTTTATGTAAATTCAAGTGGCAAACGTCGGCTCCGATTGTAGCCGGATTTGTCAGTCCAACCTGAGCGTTCATGTTTGCGCCGTCCATATAAACCTGCCCGCCGTTGTCGTGGATGATTTGAGTTATTTCGCGAATCGCACTTTCGTAAACTCCGTGTGTTGACGGATACGTAATCATTACGCAAGATAAATTCTCTTTATGTTCGATTGCTTTTGCGCGAAGATCTTCAACGTCGATATTCCCGTTTTCCATTGTTTTGGTAACGATAATTTTCATTCCCGCCATTGCTGCCGAAGCCGGATTCGTTCCGTGTGCCGAAGCCGGAATCAAACACACATTCCTGTGGTGATCGCCATTTGCCTGATGAAATGCGCGAATAACCATTAATCCTGCGTATTCACCTTGTGCGCCAGAATTTGGCTGAAGCGTTGTTCCTGCGAAACCGGTTATTACATTCAATTGTTGTTCCAAACGTTTTAGCATTGTTAGATAACCTTCGGCTTGCTCAATTGGTGCAAACGGGTGGATGTTGTTCCAGTTTCCGGTGCTTAACGGAAGCATTTCTGCGGCAGCGTTAAGTTTCATCGTACAAGAACCCAATGAAATCATCGAATGGTTTAACGCCAGGTCTTTTCTTTCCAGTTTTTTGATGTAACGCATCAATGAAGTTTCCGAATGATGTTGGTTGAAAACATCGTGTTTCAAAAATTCAGTTGTTCTTTCAAGAGAACCGATGTTTTTAGCTGATGATAATTCAGTGACTTTTATTGTTTCTTTTCCTACAGCTTCAGCAAAAATTGAAACAATTGTATTTATTGATTCTATTGATGTCGTTTCGTTAAATGCAATTGAAATTGTATCGTTATCGATATAATAGAAATTGAATTCATTACGTTCAGCAATTTGTTTAACCTTTTTCGCGTCAGCTTTTACAACAATTGTATCGAAAAATGCAGAATTGGTTTGATAAACGCCAAGTTTATTTAAAGCATCAACTGTTGTAACGGCAGAAGCGTGAACTTTATCTGCAATATATTTTAAGCCTTTCGGTCCGTGGTAAACAGCATACATTCCGGCCATGACGGCCAATAAAACCTGAGCCGTACAAATATTTGAAGTCGCTTTGTCACGTTTAATGTGCTGTTCACGGGTTTGCAGCGCCATACGAAGCGCGCGGTTTCCGTTTGCATCCTGCGTTACACCGATAATTCTTCCCGGCATGCTTCGCTTGTATTCGTCTTTTGTGGCGAAATACGCTGCATGCGGCCCGCCGTAACCCAATGGAATCCCGAAGCGCTGTGTTGTTCCAACAACAACATCGGCGCCCATTTCTCCCGGAGAAGTCAATGTTACCAAACTCAAAATATCTGCTGCAACGGCAACTTTAATTTCTTTTGATTTTGCTTTTGAGATAAATCCGGCGTAATCGTACACTTGCCCGAATTTACCCGGATATTGTAAGATCGCTCCGAAGAAATCTTCTGAAAAGTCAAAATTTTCATGATTTCCAACAACCAATTCAACACCAATTGGAGTCGAACGTGTTTCTAAAACCGATAATGTCTGTGGCAAAATTTCTTCCGAAACGAAGAATTTGTTTGTATTGTTTTTCTTTTGATCTCTGCTGCGAACGTCAAAAAGCAATGCCATCGCTTCTGCGGCAGCGGTACTTTCATCAAGAAGTGAAGCATTTGCGATTT
>CAZSDN010000037.1:18852-24580 GCA_964605595.1 uncultured Flavobacterium sp.
GAAAGTTCGATAACCGTTGTCTGGAAATTCAGAATTGCTTCGAGGCGGCCTTGCGCAATTTCTGCCTGATAAGGCGTGTAGGCGGTGTACCAACCCGGATTTTCGAGAACATTTCTCTGGATGACCGCAGGAACAATCGCAGGATGGTATCCCAAACCAATATAGGATTGGAAAATTTTATTTTTGGCACCCAGTTTCTGGATGTGGTTCGTGTATTCGAATTCGGTCAAAGCCGGAGCTAAATCAAGCGGCGCTTTTAAGCGGATGTCATCCGGGATGGTTTCATAAATTAACTGTTCCATATTTGAAACTCCAATGGATTTCAACATGTGTTGAAGGTCAGTTTCACGAGGGCCAATGTGTCTTAAAGCGAATGCGTCTGTTCTCATTTATGATAGAAATAAGTTGTGTTTTTTAAGAGCGTAAAAATAATTATTAATCTCTGAATCCAACGGTAAATTTTAGGAATTTTTCAACCAAAACAGCCTGTTGTTAACAGTTTGATTAATTTTGTAAAATGAAGGTTTTGAAAAACATATTTGATTTTTACCTTGAAAGCAGTATCCATGTTGCTTTATCCTGTTTTTCGTTGGTTTTGATGACGTACCATGTTTTTGGAATCCAAACGAATTGGAATGTGGCTTTTTTTGCGTTTTCCGGGACGGTAACCGGTTATAATTTTGTCAAATATGATGCGTTGGCGCGGGTTGGGGAAAAAGCAATCAGTAGGAAATTAAAAGCAATTACGGTTTTGAGTTTTTTTACATTCCTGGCTTCTGGATTTTGTTTTTTGAAACTGAATCTTAAAACGCAGATGATAGGCCTGTTTTTTTTGGCAATTACCGTTTTATATACGCTTCCGTTTTTTCCTAACAAAAGAAATGCGCGGAATTGGGCTGGCATAAAGATTTATATGGTTGCGGTTTGCTGGGTTGGAATTTCTTTGGTATTGCCGGTTTTTGAATCAGGGATTGAAATCACCTCCGATTTTTATCTGAAATGCATTCAGCGGTTTTTGTTGATTTTTATTCTGATTTTAATCTTCGAAATCATTGATTTGAAGCAGGATGATCCGCACTTGAAAACCGTTCCGCAGCAAATAGGAGTAAAACGGACAAAAACTGCCGGTTTTTTATTATTGTTGGTTTTTTATTTTTTAGAATTCCTTCGTATTCAAATCGATAAGAATCAATTGATTATAAATTTTTCATTGGTTATGATAACGGCATTTTTTTTATTTTTTGCCAAAGAAACCAAGTCGAAATATTACACCATGTTTTGGGTAGAAATGATTCCGGTTTTATGGTGGCTGCTCTCCCGGTTAATAGGATGAAACCATATAAATGTGGTTAAATTGCAGCTTCGGTTTTTTATTTTTCATTCAAAACAGTATGTTTGTAAAAATCGATTTTTTTTATGGAATTATACTACACTTTTTCAGTACTGATCGTGCTGGCTTCTTTTTTTGCTTATCTCAATTTACGTTTTCTAAAATTTCCGGCAACCATCGGGATTATGCTCATTGCGATTCTGGTTTCGATCTTGGTACGGATATTCGGGAATTCACTTTTTCCTGAAACCACGACACATTTGTTTCAGCTCATAAAAGAATTCGATTTCAATGAAGTACTAATGGGAGCGATGCTGAATTTCCTGCTTTTTGCGGGCGCTATCCATGTAAATTTTGCAGATTTGAGAGAGCAAAAATTGCCCATTCTTATTTATTCCACAGTTAGTGTAATTCTTTCGGCTTTTCTGATATCGGCGTTGTTTTTTTATTGCGCACCGCTTTTAGGTATTTCGATTCCGTATATCTTCTGCCTGCTTTTTGGAGTATTGATTTCACCAACTGATCCGATCGTAGTTTTAGGAATTTTGAAACTTGCAAAAGTCCCTAAAAAAATTGAAACAAAAATTACCGGGGAATCTCTTTTTAATGACGGTATGGCCGTGGTAATGTTTGCGGTCGTAATGAAAGTTGCATACGACCCGGCGCAGGATTTATCGTTTGGAAGTATTTCATGGTTATTCATAAAAGAAGGTGTTGGAGGATTATTATTTGGAGGATTGTTAGGAATAACGGCCTCAAAAGCACTTAAAAATGTAAATGACTATAAGCTTTCCGTTCTTGTGACTCTTTCGTTAGTAATGGGCGGGCATTTGATTGCTAAAGAATTGCACGTATCCAGCCCACTTGCAATGGTTGTCGCAGGTTTGATTATAGGGAATTATGGAAAAAGGGTTGCGATGTCGGCTACGACAAAGGATTATCTGAACAAATTCTGGGAGTTGATTGATGAAATATTGAACGCAATATTATTCCTTTTCATAGGATTTGAGTTATTGCTGCTTCCTGAGATTGTCAGCAAAATAGGTATAGGTGTTGCCGCGATTTTCATTGTCTTGTTTTCGCGCATGCTTTCAATTGTACTTCCATGGAAATTCCTGCCCAAAAAAGCTACCTATACGCGCGGTTCTTTGATTGTAATGGTTTGGGGCGGAATTCGCGGAGGTGTTTCCATTGCATTGGTACTTTCGCTTCCTGACGGTATTTATAAAGACTTGCTGCTAGAAATCACTTATATTGTCGTGCTTTTCTCTATTGTCATACAAGGTTTGACGGTAGGAAAAGTGGCCAAAAAAGTTTTGGCGAAAGAATAATTCCTTCGCCAAAAGAATAGGTTTTATGATTTATATTGACAATCCGGCGCGTTTGAGCAATGCGTCGGGTTTAGGTTCTTGCCCGCGGAAGCGTTTGTAGAGCGTCATCGGATGTTCTGTTCCGCCTTGCGAGAGCACATGTGTTTTGAATTTTTCAGCGATTTCGGGATTAAAAATCCCATGTTCCTGAAAATGTCCGAATGCATCGGCATCCAGAACCTCTGCCCATTTATAGCTGTAATAGCCCGAGGAATATCCGCCGTTAAATATGTGTGAAAATGAAACGCTCATGCAATTATTTGCAACATCAGGATATAAAGTGGTATTTTCAAACGCTGCTTTTTCGAATGCTTTTACATCCATAACCGCTTCAGGGTTATCGCTATGGTAGGCCATATCTAAAAGCCCGAAACTCAATTGGCGCAATGTTGCCATTCCTTCCTGAAAACTGGCACTTTCCTTGATTTTTTCTACATAATCCTGAGGAATAACTTCCCCGGTTTGATAATGTCTGGCAAAAATAGCCAGCGCTTCAGGCTCGTAGCACCAGTTTTCCATAACCTGGCTAGAAAGTTCTACAAAATCCCAATATACAGAAGTTCCTGATAAACTCGGATATACTGTATTTGCAAGCATTCCGTGCAGGGCATGGCCAAATTCATGGAACAAGGTTGTCACTTCGTTAAATGTAAGCAGTGATGGTTTTGTTGCCGTTGGTTTCGTAAAATTGCAAACAATTGAAACATGCGGGCGCTCATTGATACCGTTTTTAATATATTGCGGTTTGTATGAAGTCATCCATGCGCCGTTTCGTTTGCCTTTACGCGGGAAAAAATCGGCATAGAAAACGGCAACAAGATTATTTTCTTTATCTGAAACTTCAAAACACTGAACATCTTCATGGTATTTATCAATGTCGTAAATTTCGGTAAAAGAAATCCCGAATAATTTTTCGGCAATCGTAAATGCGCCGTTCAAAACATTTTCAAGTTTGAAATAGGGTTTTAATTTTTCGTCGTCCAATGAAAACAACTCCTGTTTTAGTTTTTCAGAATAATAAGCACCATCCCATTTTTCGAGCTGTTCAATTCCGTCGAGTTCTTTCGCAAAAGCGGATAATTGCTCAAACTCCCTGATTGCTGCGGGTTTTGCCTTATCCAATAATTCATTCAGGAATGTTTTTACTTTTTGCGGCGTTTGCGCCATGCGTTCTTCCAGGACAAAATCGGCATGCGTTGCATAACCTAAAAGCTGCGCCCTTTCGTGGCGGAGTTTTGCAATTTTCAATACATTTTCACGATTGTCATATTCGTTACCCTGAAATGCTTTTTTACCGGCCGCGATTGCAATTTCTTTCCTGAGTTCACGATTGTCGGCATAAGTGACAAATGGCAGGTAACTCGGAAAATCAAGCGTAAAAATCCAACCTTCAAGATTGCGCGATCCGGCTAAAGCTTTTGCAGCTTCAATTTCTCCTTCGGGCAAACCTTTCAAATCATTTTCATTCAAAATATGCAATTGGTAACTATTGGTTTCGGCCAGCACATTTTCGCCGAACGTTAGTTTTGTTTTGGCAAGTTCTGCGTCAATTTCGCGTAAGCGTAATTTTTTGTCTTCGCTTAAAAGTGCACCATTCCTTGAAAAGCTTTTATATTTTTTATCAAGCAATGTTTGTTGTTCAATTGTAAGGATTGAATTTTGACATTGTTCGAAAACTTCCCTGATCCGATTAAACAACTCTTCGTTTAACGTAATGTCGTTACTGAAAGCAGTTAGCAACGGTGAAACTTCCTGCGCTATTTTTTGTATTTCGTCATTGGTTTCGGCTGAATTAAGATTGAAGAAAATACTTGATATGCGATCAAGTTTTTCACCCGAAAAATCTAATGCTTCAATTGTATTCTGAAAATCGGGTGGTTCGGGATTTTTGATGATGAGGTCAATTTCCCGGCGTGCTTCAGCAATAGCTTCCATGAACGCCGGAAGATAATCGCCATTGTTTATTTTTGAAAAAGGAGCAGTGTTGTTTTTAGTATTAAAAGGATATAATATCGTACTCATTTTGGTTGTTAGTTTTTGTAACAAATAGTTAAAAAAATGTTATTTTTCATTAAAACGTGCATTTTGTCGATTTTTTGTGTAGCTTTGTCGGAGATTTAAATTTTTTTCAACACAAAAGTTTTAGAAGTTTTTATTTTTTTTGCCCCAGATTAAAGTAATAAATTTCGTAATTCAAGATTATTAAATTTTTTTGAAAAGCTCCTGTCCCAACGCAGGAGCTTTTTTATTTAAGGTTTTCGGAAGCTTTGTTGACCGCTTCTTTGAGAGAGGCTTTATAAGTAATTATTTTTGAAAGGATTTTTTCATTGTGGCTTCCGATGATTTGCGCAGCAAGTATTCCTGCGTTTTTACCACCGTTTAAAGCTACAGTTGCCACCGGAACTCCGCCCGGCATTTGAAGGATTGATAAAACGCTGTCCCAACCGTCGATAGAATTGCTTGATTTTACTGGAACTCCAATAACAGGCAATGGCGACATTGAAGCTACCATTCCCGGTAAATGGGCAGCTCCGCCCGCACCTGCAATAATGACCGAGATACCACGAGTATGTGCGTTTTTACTGAAATCAAATAATTTTTCGGGTGTCCTGTGTGCCGAAACGATATCGGTTTCAACTTCAACGCCGAATGATTTAAGAATGTCGATTGCTTCCTGCATCACAGGCATATCGGAAATGCTTCCCATTATAACGGCTACTTTCATTTATCTTTATTTTAAGTTTAAACTTTATCTGCTTATTACACGGATTGTATTTTTAACTTCCTGTGCAATACGGCGTGCTTCGGCCATATCTTCATTTACGATTGTTACATGCCCCATTTTACGGAAAGGCCGTGTTTGTTTTTTGCCATAAATATGTGGAGTCACTCCATTCCAGCCCAGGATTGTTTCTATATTCTCATAAATGACATTGCCTGAAAAACCTTCTTCACCTACAAGGTTTACCATAATTCCGGCAACTTTACTGTCAGTATTTCCTAAAGGCAAGCCTAAAATCGCGCGCAG
>CAZSDN010000038.1:0-9286 GCA_964605595.1 uncultured Flavobacterium sp.
GAAAATCTGGCAAAAACAGGTGTCTTTAATCCCGCCTCAGTCAAAAATCCTGCTTTAGTTAATTCGGGTATCGGGTTTGTTACTTCGAAGAATCCATGTGCCCCTGAGCCACGAGCGTGTACGATACGTTCTGGTATCCGTTCATGGTCAAAGTGGGTAATCTTTTCACGCAGAATAAAGTCTTCTAGTAAAGACGGTCCACGCTCTCCCGATTTTAAGGAATTGTTGTCATCGTTAATTCTGACGCCCTGATCAGTGGTCATGAATTTGTTCGTGCCATCCGATTTGTTTATCGAGAGGTCACGTTGTTTCTGGTCTTGAAAATTCTCCATTTGTGTTTGTTTTTTGTTTTTTGTTGGTTCAGTATGCGACGCTATCACCTAATTATTTAATATGCTGCAAATTGCCTAACAAAATTAAAACAGACATTTTACGAAGTATTATATAATTGTTATAGAATGTTGTAGATTTTGGAGATGGATTCGATTGTCCGTCCGATAGATTCTTCAGATGAGAGATCTTGATCGAAATGTTGAAGAGGGAAGCGATACGAAAAATCGATTGTTGAAACTTTGAGCGGACAGACACAGATTTTGAGCGCTGAATAATACTTTTCTTAAATTACATGTATCGTTGCCGCCTGGAAATAAATACCTATAGCTCGATTATTATCCTTATCTTTGCTACGCACCTATCCTTTCGGATTTTTTTGTTGGCTTTTGCTAAGAAAATTAATAGAGAAGTTTTTGAGCATGTCTTCATCTAAATCTTTAGTTATGAAATCAACTGAAACCGCTCCCATTAAAATCCTGTATGCCGACGATGACCGCGATGACCGGGAACTGTTTGCAGATGCCCTGGCCATTTACGATTCCAATACCAGGCTGATATTGGTAGAAGACGGCAAAGAATTATTGGATTATCTGTCCAATATCACTGATATATTCCCCGACATTATATTTCTTGACATCAACATGCCGTGCTTTTGTGGTAAGCAATGCCTTAGGGAAATAAGACGCAACCCAATATTTAACGATGTACCGGTTGTGATGTTTTCTACATCCGCACTTCCTGTTGACATTGAAGAAACTTTTAGCAACGGCGCAAATCTTTATGTGCGGAAGCCGTCTTCATTCGATGGCCATGTCTCAATCTTTGAATCGATATTTGAAGGCGACTGGCAACAAGAACTGTTATCGACAGCTAAGGAAAGATATTTACTGCTTACTTGATTTGTTGATTAGTGAAAATGTCTTTAGCGTTTTCTTGCCACTACAAGGCAACCAATTTGTAACTCGCAACCGCAAACGTAGTCATTAGAGCCGGAAAACACCCATTCGCGGTGGTAGGTAACGCCTGAGCGCCTATCTAAAGCGAAATTTAATAATCATATTGTATAACTCTGGTCGCAGCGCAACGGTGTTGACTCTTGCAACATAGCGGTGAAAATCCTACAACCTTATCAACAAATCATATAACACCAATGGTTTGATTGTCAGCTAATTTTACATTCACAAACAACCAATTATGAAAAAATACTACACCCCATGGCTCGTGATTGCGCTTACCATTACCACGGGTACCAATGCCCAGAAAGGCCTGCCGCCTAAAGAAAAGACGACCGTCACGAGAACCACTAACTTTCCGCAGGTGGTCGAGTTTACACCCGAAATGGTTAAACAATTAAAAGTTCCGGCCGGATGGGAAGTGAGCATTGCAGCCGCAGGCCTTGGAAAACCACGTATGCTGTACACCGGAAACAAAGGCGAATTATACGTAACCCGTCGCGACGGAGGCGATATTTTATTACTGACTGACAAAGACAACGATAATAAATTCGAGGACGTAAAAGTGGTCGTGTCCGATTTTAAAGGTGTGCACGGTATTACCATCAAGGACGGTTGGCTCTACGGATGCAACAACAGCCAGGTACAACGTTTCAGGCTCAATCCTGACGGAACGGTCAACGTCGATTCTAAACAACTTCTGATTAAGGATATGCTTAGCGGCGGCCAGCATCCAAATCGCACTATGGAGTTCGGTCCCGACGGTATGCTTTATATTTCAATTGGTTCTACCTGTAACGACTGCAAAGAAGGCGACAAGGAAGCCGCGACACTCGTGCAGGCTGATCCCAAAACATGGGAACGTAAGATCTACGCATCGGGTTTGCGTAACATGATTGGTTTTGATTGGCACCCTACAACTAAAGAACTTTGGGGTTTTGACAATGGTGGTGATTACAAAGGTGATGAATGGCCTCCCGAAGAACTCAACCAGGTCAAAATGGGAGGGAATTACGGCTTCCCTTTCGTGTATGCAAAACGCGAAATAGACATGAGTCGCGAGCATCCCGGCGACACACCTGAAGAATACGCTAAAACGACCGAACCATCAATAATGGAATTTCCGGCACATGCTGCACCTATTGCCTACCGTTTTTTTAAATCCGGCCCGAATGCCGGTGACGGACTAATCTGCTGGCATGGTTCCTGGAACCGCGATAAGCCAACGGGTTACAAAGTGGAACGGATCAAATTCAAGGATGGGAAACCCGTGGGATCTGAAGATTTTCTCAGCGGCTTCCTCGTTGATAACGGGAATGGTCGTTTTGGACGTCCGGCGGGAGTAGCAATTACAAATGAAGGTGTAGTTTACATTTCTGACGATGCAAGCGGAATCATCTATTGTGTAAAACCAAAAAAATAACGCTATGAAAAAGATACTCTTTGCCGGCCTGGTACTAATGTGCATGGCCGCGGCAACCTTAACAACCCCAAGGATCGAATTTGAAGCGCCCGATGCCTATCCCGAAGGTGTGGCTTATGACAGTGTAGGGAAAAATTATTACGTGTCATCCGCTCGATTGGGAAGCATTGGAAAAGTTTCGCCCGACGGGAGATATTCGGTTTTTTATACGGATAATACGTTGAAATCTTCGTACGGATTGAAGATCAGCCCGGACAACAAAAAATTGTATGCCTGTATAGGGGATGCCAATTACAGTAAATTCAAAACGCCTGAAACCGATAAGAAAATGGCTCGTCTAATTGCGGTCGACCTTAAAACTGGTAAAAAAATAACCGACGTGGATTTGTCCAAGCTCATTCCGGGAAAGCACTTTAGCAACGACCTTACATTCGACAAAGCGGGAAATGCCTACATCACTGACAGTTTTGCGAATGCTATATATAAGGTTACACCCGATGGAAAAGCTTCTGTCTTTGCAACACACGAGCTATTCAAGTCAGAAGGGGTAAGCCTCAACGGAATAGTCGCACATCCATCAGGCTTTCTGATTGTAGCAAATGGCGGAACGGGCTCTTTACTTAAAGTCGATATTAAAAGTCCTACAAACGTACAAAAGATAAAACTCGATCAGTTTTTTATGAATGCTGACGGACTGCTGCTTGACGGAAAAGATTTGATTCTGGTACAAAACGGAAGTGTGAATAAGATATACCGTTTTGAAACTGCTGACAATTGGGCATCGGCAAAAGTAAAGGCCGCTACACATCCCGACGACCATTATACATTCCCCTCAACCGCAACGCGCGCCAACAAAGAAATTTGGGTGATGAATGCTAAGTTCAACGAACTCGCCGACAGTACCAACGTACCGTCCAAAAAATTCAACATCCAGAAGGCAATATTTAAAGCAGTTCCCTGACAGTCAGAGTTAGAAATAAAATTAGATTGAATTAGTGGAAAGCCCCCGTGAAGGGGCTTTTTTAATTATAAAAGGCAAATTATGTACGCTGTATAGCATATGGCATTTTTTTAGAAAAAGCATCTTACTATTATTTCAGTTCAATCCAAACCGGGGCATGGTCGCTGGTTTTTTCCCATCCCCTGACATGGCTGTCTACACCTCCTGCAAGCAGGAGTTTTGGTAATTCAGGGCTTAACAGGAAATGGTCGATTCGCAGACCGGCGTTACGCGCGTAGGCATTACGGAAATAATCCCAGAAGGTATATATTTTTTCGTCGGGATAGAGCTTCCTGATTCCGTCTGTCCAACCCTGGCTAAGGAGTTGCTGAAACGCCTGCCGTACTTCAGGACGAAAGAGTGCATCGTCTTTCCAGCGTTCCGGTTTGTAAACGTCGAGATCTGTTGGCATCACGTTAAAATCGCCAATCAAAAGTACGGGAGTTTTAAATTGCAACAAAACAGCAGCACGGTCTATAAGCCTCGTAAACCATTGCAGCTTATATTCAAATTTTGGGCCTGGTGCGGGGTTGCCATTTGGAAGGTATAGGCAGCAAATTACAATATTATTAATCATAGCCTCTATATAACGGCTTTGCAAATCGTCATCGCTACCTGGTAGCCTCTTTGTGATTTCCTGCATTTCCAAACTACCTTTGGCAAGAATTGCAACTCCATTCCATTGCTTTTGGCCATGCCAGATAGCATTATACCCTGCATTTTGTATCGCGTCAATGGGAAATTTTTCCTGTGGTGCCTTGAGTTCCTGAAGACACACCACATCTGGCCTAGCTTCAGACAGCCATCTCAGCAGCACGGACAACCTGCCGTTGATGCCGTTTACATTATAGGTTGCTATTTTCATTCGGGTTATATATGAATTATAAATTTATATGCTTGTTCTGGAAAGTACAGTATTTACGTTTACCGATACTTTCAGACCTGTACTGATATTCATTTATATCCGTTTAAAGATAGTGTGGAAATCCCGCGGCATTTTTATGTAATGTGTCAGAAATGTTTCAGAATTCTGCCTGCTTAACCAGACCGATGCACATAAAACATTACATTTTATTTCAATAAAAAAGGCTCCCAAATGGAAGCCTCATATTTTATAGTTTTAGATTACTTTGTTTTACCCAATGCAACCGCAGCTTTTAATTCAGCTTTAAACTGATTTGCATCTTTTTCATTTCGTATAGATTGAGAAAGATTATTTTGAGGACGTTGCACAGTTCTGACTTGTGTAATTGTAACAGCATTATTTTGAACTCCTGCAATAGTTCTTATCTGATTAATAGTATGTTGTATTCTCTCTTTCATTACTACAAATATATATTGTTTTATTATAACTACCAAAAACTATTCCTTTATGTCTATCAGGTAATAACGATAAAGGTCTACGCTTTTCCGTTGAAGATCAAATGGTTCAGGTCTCGGTTTAAAAAATGCTTGTCCGTACACGTCGCGTTCTACATCGCCGGTACGCAACAATCGCACATACCAGTCAACGCCGGTAATCACAATTTCATCTTTCAGCGATTCATAATTAGACTGAAACATTCTGTGGTACCAATAAGCCCTACTCTCATTCGAACCATCAATACCAATCGTCGTTCCGGGTTGCTGTTGTAAAAATGCCATCCCCAATACAATAACCGTCGAAAAGATTTGTCCGGTATTAGCATGCCTCAAATGAATTTTATCATCAATACCGCCTGCCCCATCATCGGGTCCGAAGCCTATATTATAGACATTCGGTAACAAAGGATCGTTTATACTGCTGATGGCTACTTTTAGTTCAACTACACTTCCGTCAGTCTGTGGTGAATAAAAGCGGTAATCCATTAGGTCACTGCTGGCAAAATGCGGAAGTATCGGGTTTGATAAGTCAAGTACAATCATTAGGAAAGCGGTAAATTTTTCCTTTTCAGGAATTTTTCAATTTCAGCCATAATATGTTCATCTCCCAATCGGTCTTCTTCAATATACCGTTTTTGGTCTTGCTTTATTTCCCTGATAAAAAGAAAAATGAACAATCCCAACAATCCAACTCCCGGAAATAGTTTCAAAAATAATGATTCAGATAAAATTAAAATCATGGCATAAATTTTATCCGACAAAAATAGTGAAACGCCAAATCTTAAAATTCATCCACAACGGTTTTCTAAAAAGCGGGGTGTGAAATTTTAAAATTTATAACCTGAGCAGTATGCCAATTTATCCTCCTTTTAGGAATTACAGCACACTTCATAAGCACTGGCTGGGCAATTTCATAAATTTTGAATAAATGAAATTTTAACTATCCAATTCTGAAAATCAACTATCCAAAAACGAAAAGATTTCTATAAAGTTTAAAATTTAATAGGGGAACATTTGTAACGTTATAATATGGAAAATAGATTTGCTTCAACAAAACAAACATTTTTCATAATTAATCCGTAATCATGAAAACGTATGCCCAAACCTTAATTGCTGATTTGGACCATAAACTCGAATATGTCCATCAGCAAAGCAACGAACCGTTAGAGTATTCAGAACAGGCGGTTGCGATCACAATTACTTTCCTTGAAAAACTAAAGACATTTTTCATGAAGTATAAGTTTCAGAGCAAATTTGACGAAATAGATTTCTTCCGCGAAATCAAGCCTCAGTTTGCAAGCAGGCTGATATTTTATAATGATGTGTACAATATCGAATTAAACAAGCCCCTGGGAGTTACAAAGGATCAGCGAAAGTACTATAGCGCTGAACTGGGAAAGTTAAAAGACTTTTTTAATGACAACTGTGAATTTTACAAATACTATCGCACTGGAAACCGATACCTCGATACAAAATATTTTATTAGGGGCAAGCATGACATTAGGCTCACTTTAGATAGTTCCTATTTTCAGGCTGATCATCGCTTTTCTACTTCACATGATTACAAAGTTGCTCAAATTTTGGCTAATGACAGAATTAAGGGTTACTTGGAAGAACAGCTAAATGCACTGTCAAATAAGTTCCCCGAATACAATACTGCAACAACTGTAAATTCTCAAAAATGGACGGGTTCAAAAGTAGCACTGACAGAACTCGTTTACGCACTTCATGCAGATGGTGTTTTCAATAATGGAACTTCCGATTTAAAAGATATTGCAGCTTTCTTTGAAACTTCGTTTCAGGTTGATCTTGGTCACTTCCACCGAACCTTTCTTGACATTCGTTCCCGAACTTCCGAAAGGACAAAATTTCTAAATGGCCTACGGGATAAGTTAATAGTCCGCATGGACAATGCCGACGATTAAAAAAGGGCAACCATTGGTTGCCCTTTTAATTCATTAAGATGATGTTGGCTTTTAACGGTTCTCATAAATTCCTGCGGCAAGTGCAAGCGTTACCGCTTCAGAAGGACTTCGTTCTGCATTCTCTGCACTTCCAATTACCGTACAAATTAGCAAGTCCCATGCAGGATCAGTATTCTTTTTAGGTCGCCTCTTTTTAGCCAATGCGCTGTATCGTGCAATAGAGGTAGTTACTAAAATGATTTCTTTATCACTCGCTGTTAGCATCTCATCTTGAATAACCCCAAATTCATAAGCACAAATATTTTCATGCACAGTGCTATAATTTTGTTCATGTATGCACCATATGGTATAATCTTCAAGAAACGTGGTAAGGCTTTGCTTTGCATTTGCGCTTAGTTTACTCCCTCCTATTACCGAGTTGGCGGCTGTTATTTTGTTTGTGTCAAAAAATTCGACACGTGCCGGTTTTGCCTGTTCATAAGATAACGGTTTAAATGCCAGGAACATAATGTTCTCATTGGCGATACTTTCAACTCTTTGCACTATTTCATCGGCACTATTCGGCAAGGTTTTAGAGTCATGGTAAGTGTCAAAAATCTCTCCAAATAATTGTCCTGCATAGTCATATGGGTTGATACGGTTTTGAGCCACGACATTGTCTTTTCGTAAGCTCACTTGTAAGTTAGTGGCATCTGTACGGACAACAGGATTTTCTGTTGAATCTTCACATGCTGTAAATAAAATAACAGCGAATAAGCCTAAAAATAAATTTTTCATTTTTTGTGTGTTAAATGTTACTGATTACTTTTTTCATCAGTTCATTTCACCCGGGTTAATCTGAACAGTGGGTACGGTTGCTCATAACAAGCCGTTGAATTCATTGGCAAAACTAGAGGCTCAGGTACATCGCTACAAACCACCTGATTTTGGATTTTAAATTTTACAACTGGATTTTAAAATTTATAAATTCACTGTTTTTTCAGCTATCTATACTATTTCATGTCAAGCCTTATCATCCTTTAAATTCACTTGTTTTATAGCATTTTGAGTTATTGCTATAATTTCATACATTTATTTTTTTCAAAATCGCAAAAAGAGAATCATCTCTCACAATTCGCCCCGCATTTGTATTTAGACTATGATTGAAATTCGTTTGGTTTTACTATTGGCAGGTTTCCTACTGCAACCAGCTTGGGCACATGCCAAAGAGGGAGAAATAGGCGATTCACTTCATTTGAAAAGCTATGAATATCTTAACCGTGCAGTGATTGATAATGCTGGTGATAGCCTAAAAAAAACGATCTATTTGGAAGCTTGGTTAAATAAGGCGAAAAGCAACTATGATAAGGAACAATTAGTTACAGTATATCGGCATTTGGCATTATTTGCTGCCAAAAAAGAGCGTTTAATGTATGTCGATAGCATGCTTATGCATGCATTGCAAACCAAGGACAATAGCTTGATCGGCAACGCATACTTGACAAAAGGGATTGTGCACTATGACCGTAAAGAGTTAAAATTGGCACTCGACAATTATATTCTTGCCGATAAATTTATTTCGGCAACAAAGGATAGCACTGCGGCACATATGGTCAAGTACGCTATCGGAATTACAAAATACAATCTTGGGTTTTACCATGAGGCCATTGCCTTATTTAATGAATGTTTGGAATATTATAGTTATGAAAATGATCGTGCCTATTTAAATACACTACATTCCTTGGGTTTATGCTACAATAAGGTTGGAAACTTTCAAAAAGCATCAGAAATAAATGCTACTGGCATTCGTGAAGGGAAAGAATTTTCAATCGCGGCTATGGAAATGTATTTCAATAATTCAGAAGGGATCAATCAGCATTCAAAAGGAAATTTCTCACAGGCAATAAAACTGCTGAACGAATCGGCACAAACTTTCATAGACAAAAAGGACTACCCTAACGAATCAATTACATGGTTTTACATTGGTAAATCGTATTGGCAATTAGGGCTTCATCAAAAAGCTGCGCAATACTTCAAAAAAGTTGATACTATTTTTCAGGATAGGAACTATATTACAACTGATACGCGTGAGGCCTACGAATTATTGATTGATTATAGCAAGGAGATCAACAATGAACGTCAACAATTGAAGTATGCCAATATTTTGATCAAAGTAGATAAGGAACTTCACAAAAATCACAGTTACCTGCTTCAAAAGGTAATTAAGGAATACGATACCGAAAAGCTGTTAGCTTTCAAATCTGATATTGAAAATAACCTCAAAACCGAAAATTCAATTAAGACTATAATT
>CAZSDN010000038.1:9296-23501 GCA_964605595.1 uncultured Flavobacterium sp.
GCATATCTATTCTGGGAATTTTCTTTGCATATCTCTACTACAATACCCGAAAAAAATACCATCGTAAATTTCAGGAATTGATGGAAAATAAAAAATCATCGCCAAAATCCGAACCTGTTACAATGAAAGAAGCGTTGTCAGATATTAGTTCTGAAGTGATTAGTGAGGTTATTCAGAATATGAAACGCTTTGAAGAGGAAAAAGAATACCTTCAAAAAGACATAACGCAGGTGCGCCTGGCGCAATTACTTAATACCAACACACGGTACCTTCCAAAAATAGTTTTACATGCGACCGGTAAAACTACAATTGATTATCTATGTGATTTAAAAATTGATTATTTGGTAGAATTATTGAAAACTGATAGTCGGATTAGAAACTATACAAATCAGGCATTAGGTGAAGAAGTAGGTTTTGGCTCTACACAAAATTTCACAAGAGCATTTAAAGCACGCACAGGCATCACGCCAACTTTCTTTATAGCAGAACTGAAGCGATCAAAAAAAGGAGAATGAAATGTTATAAAATATATCTTTTACATTCCAAGTTGGTTCACCTTGTGAAATAAAACAAACCATTCCTTACAATTTTGTGCCATAACAATCTAAATCATACGTTATGGCAATCGAAGTACTTACCAAAGAAGATCTGAACGAATTCCGCACATTACTTTTAAACGATTTTAGAGAATTGCTGCGTACTAAAAACGATAAGCCAAAGCAGTGGCTTAAATCTACCGAAGTTCGCAAGTTGCTTAACATTTCCCCGGGCACGCTCCAAACACTTCGCATCAACAAAACATTGTCTTTTACCAGGATCGGCAGCATCATTTATTATGCTCATGCCGACATTGAGAAACTGCTCGAACAGAACAAAGTAAGTTCTGAAAGAACATTATTCAATTCAAAGTAATTCACCATGAATTACATAAAACATCTCACTGGTTTCTTTGAAAAGGTCGCTCATGACAAGGCATTAAATCCTACACACGTCAGCTTATACATTGCCCTGTTCCAGTTCTGGAATTACAACCGCTTCAAGAATCCAATCAGTATAAACCGCGACGAGGTAATGCGTATCAGTAAGATTAGCTCTAAAGCTACATATCACAAATGCCTGCACAAACTGCATGACAACAGTTATTTCAAATACGAACCGTCATACAACCCATTCCGGGGCAGTCATGTAATAATGTTCAACTTCGCCGACGACCTGAAACCGGCACCAAAAAATGAACGCTCAGCTAGTCCAAAATTTGATACAGCCAGTAAACAGGTAGTGAAGTTGTCGCAGGCTGGTAGTGGGACAAGTTCTGAACAGGTTAATGAACAAGTCGTAGTACCTTCTATAAACAATATAAACAATTTAAACATTCAAAACATTTCAAATGGCTTAAACCTGCCCGAGCCCGAAAAAAAAATTGAAGAATCGATTCAGGATTTTAAAAACACTACTGAAGAACCAAAAGAAAAAAGTTCCGCGAAAAAAGAAAAGGAGGAACTAGAAATAAGTTCTGTCACTTCGAGCGTGTCATCCCGAGCGCAGTCGAGGGACGTGAAGCCATCACTTCAGCAAGTTCTAGAATACTTTGTAAACAATAATTTCCCAGAACTCGAAGCAAACAAGTTCTTCAATTACTTCAACAGCATCGGCTGGCTCGTCGGCGGCAAAACAAAGATGGTCGACTGGCATTCCGCAGCTCAAAACTGGATGCTAAATGCTCCCAAATACAAAGTTGAAGAAAGTAACGATAGAACCACAAACCTCAACAACGCAATTGACAAAGATTATGGAGAACCTCTATAACTACAGCGATATTGTTTCCTGGATTCAAACCAAAGGTGTTGAGTTTTACGGAAAACATTTCGGCGTGCCTGAATCAGACTATGACGTTTTGTACAAACTCATTGCTTATTTCCTGAAAGACGAAGCAACAGCTTTTCAATATGGAATCGACCTCGACAAGGGAATATTATTGGCGGGTCCTGTCGGCTGTGGTAAAACCTCAATCATGAATATCATGAAGTACCTCACTCCTACCGGTCATAAATTCTACGTAAAGCCTTGTCGTGATATCAGTTTCGAATTCATACAGGATGGTTATCAGGTATTGCACAAATACAGCTCGGGCAGGCTCGGACAATCCGACCCTAAGATAATCTGCTTCGACGATCTTGGTATTGAAAACAATCTGAAATATTACGGCAACGAATGCAACGTACTCGCCGAAGTAATCCTAAGTCGCTATGACATTTTTATTAGTAAAAGAATTACCACTCACATTACAACAAACCTTTCTGCTTCGGAAATCGAGCAACATTATGGCATTCGTGTCCGAAGCCGCCTCCGACAGATGGTAAACCTCATCGCTTACGACAAAAACACTAAAGACAAACGCTGATTAACTAACAATTCAAGACTTTCAGTAACATTCAAATCTAATATCATTATGCATGCTATCAACTACTTTTGGCAATGGTTTACGGATAACCAAAAATATTTTCTCAATCTACTGTCGCTAACTTCAAAACTCCGCAGGCATTATGTGTTTTGGTTGGAATGGCACCTGAACTATTATTCTAAGGGAATCGGATTTATAATACTATTTCCCAAAGGTGCCGGAAAGAAAGCAAAGCTTATAATTACTGCAAAGGGAAACCCTGACTTTTTTGATAAAGTGGAAAGCGTGGTGGCAGCCGCACCCAAATTTCTAAACTGGGAGATCATTGCATTTGTACAGCCATATGCAAATATTGATGAAATGGCCGATGGCTTGGATAAGCCTTTCAACTTTAAGGGAATATCGCTAAAGGCAAGCGATATAAAATTTGAACCATTCGAATATGAAGGAATTAAAGAAATGGATATTATATTTTATTTGAAGTACGATACGATCAGTGAAGATTACAAAGACCTGATGCAAATTGTTTACATAATTGTAGAATCCATAGTAGGTGAAAAACTCCTGCATGAAAACATCAACTTCGTGGAATTGGCAAAATTGCCGGAAGTAATTACTGATGAAATGCTGGAACTTTGCGATTTGAAACTGTACATTGAAATGAATAGGCAACCTGTATCTGATGCTGAATAAAAAAAAGTCCCGCACAGGGACTTTTTATTTCCGGACCGTCGTGTTGCTGATCGGTTTCCGCTTTCGCGCCGACGTTAGGTTATACACATGCACGAACGGGTGGAAAGTGCATGCCCAACTACAGCCTCCTCGACGAACTGACACCCGTCGTCTTCGTACCGGACATTGTAAAATTATAAACTCAAGAGCAAAATACCCTTACAATATTTTAAAACTGGGTTACAAAATCCTTTTGTGGTAGAAAATTACTTACTATCCTACGCTTGCAATCGTTTTCCATTCGGAAAGCTTTTCTGCAAAGGTTTTTCCTGCATTCAGGCCACTTGTAGAGGGTAAAGTCTGATAATTGATCTCGGTTCTTTGTATGATGTACTTTTTATAATAACGCTCAGCAGCCTTGCTTTCAAAAAATACAAACCGAATTGATGGGTAAGCTTTATGGAATTTTTCAAAATCATTAGGCACTTCATTTTTTATCGAAGCATCACCGCTACCTTCCCGTTCACAAGATGCGAGCACATTCCATAAAGCAATATTGTTTCGGCTCAGTAATTCTTTTCTAACAGTATAATCTAATGAAAATTCCTCTTTCAAAACGGTAAACAATATTTTCCAAAAGTGATTGCCACGGTTACCGTAATATTGTTGTAAAGCTATTGATCGCTCTCCCGGCATAGTGCCAAGTATGAGTATTTTACTAGTTTTAGTTACCAGGGGTGGCAATGCATTTTTCATCTCGCTATGAATTTAATTTTGACTTTAGCTCTCGCATATCATTCTTAAGTTCAATAAGCAATTCAGTGTTAAGGTCAAATTTCCCCCTTTTTTCGTCGTTAAATTCGATCGCCATTTCAAATTCCCAAATCTCCCAGATATCCTCACCCATAATAGTATAGGGTTCATATAATGGATTGTCACTTTCGGCTATAACGGAATTATTGCCTTTTTTATAAAGCCGTTTATAGGCCATGCCATCAGCATTAGTAATAACAATATAAGTTTTTCCGTCTTTAATATCATTGAGGCTTTCAACTAATTTTCCCGTTATAAACGAATTGTTTTCAAAACTCATAGAATCCCCGCCAATTTGAAAAGTTCTGAAAATTCCATTTTTTAAAGTTGGGAATGACATTTTTTGCAGTTGCTCTACATACTCTTGGTTAATAGAGCCGGCCAGATAACCTGCTCGGGCTTTCTCGGGTACAATGTCAATCAAATTTTCTCCTTCTCTGTCAACAATAATGGGCAGATAAAATCGATCATTGCCAATTTTTACAACATCGCCAAGATTCACCTTTCTCAGATTAATCGTTAGCATCGCATCAATAGTTACGGTATACAGGACAGAGAAGCCAATCAAAATCTCATACGGAGGTTCTGTTCGGCCAGTTTCATAGGTATTGTATCTGGCAAGCTTCAATAACATTTTATCAGCAACATCTTGCTGGGACCAATTCTTTGATGTTCGCAAATAATTTAAGTTGTCAGAAAATAAAGACATGAAAAGTTAATATTACAAGTTGTAGATACAAATATAATACAGACTGTTGTAAAGCAATATAATTTTGTAAATATATTTTAATTTCCAATTTTCAAGATAACATGACACGCGCCATCGTACACATGGATTTAGATACATTTTTCGTCTCTTGCGCACGGCTTCAAAACTCCGAATTGAACGGAATTCCTTTGATTGTCGGCGGTGGCGAAAGAGGTGTTGTGGCTTCCTGTTCCTACGAAGCGCGCTATTTTGGGGTACGCTCAGCAATGCCTATAAAAATGGCGCTTCAATTATGTCCAAACGCCAAAGTCATAAAAGGCGATATGGAAATGTTTTCCAATAAATCCCATGAAGTAACCCAGATTATCGAAGAGAAAGCACCGATTGTCGAAAAAGCCAGTATCGATGAATTCTACCTTGATATATCGGGTATGGATAAATTTTATGGTTGCTACAAATTCACTAATGAGCTTACGCAAACCATCACTAAAGAAACCGGACTGCCTATCAGCTTCGCCTTGTCAGTAAACAAAACTGTTTCTAAAATTGCGACCGGCGAAGGCAAGCCAAAAGGTAATCTCGAAATTCCCGAAAGCATGGTGCAGGCCTTTCTCAATCCATTATCCATCCGTAAAATTCCAATGGTAGGTGAAGCCACTTTCAATGTATTATCAAGGATGGGTATTCGGAATATCGCGACCCTTGCCGAAATGCCGCAATTGTACCTGCAAAAACTGATGGGCAAAAACGGATTGGAATTATGGAAAAAAGCAAACGGTATAGATAACACCCCAGTCGAACCTTATACTGAAAGAAAATCCATCTCTACTGAACATACTTATCTTCAGGACACTATCGATATTCCTAAAATAAAATCATTGCTGTTGGGTATGACCGAGCAGTTGTCTTTTCAGCTCCGTTCAGAACAGTGGCTCGTTTCAACAGTAACGGTAAAGGTCAGGTATTCCAATTTCGATACCGAGAACACGCAGGTCAAGATACCGTATACTTCCTGTGATCATATTCTCGCAAAACACGTTACGGCATTATTTGATAAGCTCTATAACCGCCGCATGCGAATTCGTCTTGTTGGAGTACGCTTCAGTGGACTGGTTCGTGGAACCTACCAAATCAATATGTTCGAAGATACGGTCGAGATGATGCAATTGTACCAGGCCATGGATAAGATGAAGAAACGTTACGGCTTTGATGCGGTTACACGTTGTGCCGGTACCAAACTCAAATCCAAAAAGGAAGAAGCTAAAGAAATTGATCCTGCCAAAGGCGAATTCTATTATAAAAAAATATAATTATGTATCTCAACTGTCATTCTTTTCACTCTCTGCGCTACGGCACAATTCCATTACAGGAATTGGTGCAGCAAGCTGCTACATTCGGAGTAAAAGCAATGGCGTTAACCGATATCAATACGGTTACCGGAATTTATGAATTTATAAAAGCCTGCGTAGAGGGAAACATAAAACCGTTGGTCGGTATCGAATTCCGTTCCGCAAGTAAATTACATTTTATTGGCTTGGCTAAAAACCGTGAGGGTATTGGTGAAATGAACCGTCTGGTAACAGAACATAATTTTGAAGAAACATCCTATCCTGACCGGGCACCTCATTTCAAAAATGTATTTGTAATTTACTCGATAGAAAATGTGCCTGATGAATTACAGGAACATGAATACATCGGCATCCGCCCCGAACAGCTCACCAGGCTTTTCAATAACGGCTGGAAAAACCGTATCGGGAAAATGGTCATACTCCAGCCCGTTACATTCCGTACAAAAAAAGAATATAGCCTGCACAAAATACTACGTGCCATCGACTTAAATATTCTCGGGTCAAAGCTTCAGGAAACTGACCGTTGCAAATCGTCCGAAGTGATGATTCCCTTAGAGGATCTTGTAATAAAGTTCAGTGATTATCCCCAGATTATTCGTAATACAGAGCATATTATTGAAGCCTGTAATTTCCAGTATGACTTTACAACTCCCAAGAATAAGAAGCATTTTACCAAAGACAGCCAGAGTGATATAGAATTGCTGTCCGGTCTTGCTCAACAAGGGATGCTTTGGCGATATGGAGGAAATAATGAAGAGGCAAAAGCTCGCGTAAAGAAAGAATTAAAGGTCATTGACGAATTAGGATTTAGCGGATATTTCCTTATCACTTGGGATATTGTAAGGTACAGCATCAGTCAGGGCTTTCTTCATATCGGGCGTGGCAGCGGTGCTAACAGTATTATTGCTTACTGCTTGGGAATAACTGATATCTGTCCGCTCGAACTTGATCTGTATTTTGAGCGCTTTCTGAACCTGAACCGAAAAACCCCACCCGATTTCGATATTGACTGGTCATGGAAAGAGCGCGATATAATACTAACGTATATTTTCAATAAATACGGTAGGGATCATGTCGCTTTTTGTGGCACCAATGTCGAATTCAAATACCGCTCAATATTCCGAGAAGTCGGCAAGGTATTCGGCCTGCCTAAAGAAGAACTCGATGCATTGGCTAAAAACCCAATGGCACGGCATGATACAAATGCAGTAGTAAAACTGGTACAGAGATATGGCAAAATGCTCGAAAAATACCCAAACCAAAGAAGCATGCATTCATGCGGTATTTTGATTTCTGAAGAACCCATAACCAACTTTACAGCATTGGAAATGCCTCCAAAAGGATTCCCCATCGTTCAGTTCGATATGCATGTGGCTGAAGAAATAGGTTTTGATAAATTCGATATCCTGAGCCAGCGTGGCATTGGTCACATCGATGATAGCGTAAAGCTGATTAAAAAGAACCAGGGTATTGATGTCGATATTCGTAACACAGCCATTTCCAAAGACGAAGCAAGTTGCAATGAATTTCTCGGCCGTGGTAAAACCATTGGTTGTTTTTACATCGAAAGTCCTGCCATGCGCGGTTTATTACGACGATTAAAATGCGACAATTATAAAGTCCTGGTCGCAGCCTCATCCATTATCCGTCCTGGCGTAGCACAATCAGGAATGATGAAGGAATATATCTTTCGGCACAATTACCCTGATAAGTTCGAGTATTTCCACGATGTTTTTAAAGAACAATTGGGCGAAACCTACGGCATTATGGTGTATCAGGAAGATGTAATCAAGATTGCGTTACACTACGGAGGCCTGCCTGCTGCCGATGGTGATATTCTTCGCCGGGCAATGAGTGGCAAAGGACGTTCAAAAGCTGCATTGCAACGGGTAAAGGATAATTTCTTTGCTTGCTGTGCTCAAAAAGGGCATCCGTTGCAATTAAGCCAGGAAATCTACAGGCAAATTGAATCGTTTGCCGGATACTCGTTTTGCAAGGCACACTCCGCTTCTTATGCGGTCGAAAGCTACCAAAGCCTATATCTAAAGGTACACTATCCGTTAGAATTCATGACAGCGGTTATCAATAATTTCGGTGGCTTTTACCGTACAGAAGTGTATGTACATGAAGCACGGATGTCCGGTGCAAAAATCCACAACCCATGCGTCAACAAAAGTGAATACCAAACCACTTTGTATGGCAGGAATATTTATTTAGGATTTCAGCATTTAAAAAGTCTGGAAACCAAAGTAGCAGAGGCAATTGTTGAAGAGCGTAAAGCGTTCGGAAATTTCCAATCGTTGGAAGATTTTATTAATCGTGTACCCATTGGTATAGAAGGCATCCAAACCCTAATTTTCATTGGTGCCTTTCGTTTCACAGGCAGGACAAAAAATGAACTGCTGATTATTGCGCGAATGATTAAGATAAACTTCAAGATAGAAAACCGCAGTATGCTACTGCTTCAGGAACCGGTTAAGGAATACAAACTGCCGGTATTGCAACGCTCTGTTTTTGAAGATGCGTTCGATGAAATAGAGTTGCTAACGTTCCCTGTGTCGGTAACGCCGTTCAATTTATTAAAGACGGTACATCGGGGCGATGTTATGGCAAAGGATTTGATAAAGCACCACAAGAAAAGCGTCAGGATGCTGGCTTATCTTATCTCCAGAAAACAGGTGCCTACCAAAATGGGCGATATGTATTTTGGGACTTGGATTGATGCTGAAGGGGAATTCTTTGATACGGCCCATTTCGCCGACTGCCTTCAAAAATATCCTTTTCAGGGCGGTGGTTGCTATTTGTTATTAGGACAGGTTGAGGTCGATTATCACTTCCCAACCATAACAATTTCAAAAATGGAAAAAATGCCATTTATTGATGATCCGCGTTATTCAGACACAGATGAAAAACGATTCCAAGCCCAACAGCAAATCCGTGAAGATGTCAGCAGTACGCAACGTGCACCCTATCCACAGGAACATGAGATAAACATCCCAAGATTTAAAATGACACAATAAATTTCACGTTATAGAATAGATGAAAAAACAGGAATATGCCATTGTCGATATTGAAACCACCGGAGGTAATGCCACTCATAGCCGTATTACTGAAATTGCTATAATTATCCATGACGGAACCAAAATAATAGATCGTTGGGAAACGCTTGTCAATCCGCAAAAAGAAATACCGCTTCCCATTTTTGCACTAACGGGTATCAACAATGAAATGGTACGTGAGGCACCAATCTTTGATTTCGTTTCAGAAAAGGTATTGGAAATGCTAACCGATCGTATTTTTGTTGCACACAACGTCAACTTTGATTATTCTTTCGTTCGCCACGAATTGCAATTGGCCGGGTGTAAATGGACGGCAAAAAAATTATGTACTGTCCGTGCTGCACGAAAAATAAAACCAGGGCTTCCCTCCTACAGTTTAGGGAATTTATGCCGTTCATTAGATATAAGCTTGGAAAACCGCCATCGTGCCGGAGGTGATGCCGATGCTACTGCTATTTTGTTTTCACGCTTGCTCGAATGGGACCAGGAAAGTGTAATGGATAAAATGATAAAGAAAAATTCCCAGGATCAACGCTTACCGCCCAACCTGCCCCCTGAAGATTTTGAAAAGCTACCCGAAAAACCAGGCGTATATTATTTCTATAATCAAGCAAAAAAAGTAGTCTATGTAGGAAAAGCAGTCAACTTGAAAAAGCGTGTGGCCTCGCATTTCTCCGGCCATAAGATTACACCACAGCGACAAAACTTCCTTCGGGATATTTACGGAATTTCCTTCGAGGTCTGCGCTACTGAATTAATGGCTTTGTTGTTAGAATATAATGAGATTAAAAGTTTATGGCCTGCCCACAATCGTGCCCTGAAACGCTTTGAACCAAAGTTCGGCCTTTGTGAATATGAAGCAAGAAACGGGTACAGATATCTCGCAGTCGGTAAGGTTACTAAATTTCAAACCTGCCTTGAATCGTTCAGCAGTTTGCACGCAGGCATAAATATGCTGCAAAGCCTCGCTAAGCAGTTCGAAATTGATCACCGATTTTGCAAATACTGTATTGAAGGTGATAATGAGAATGTACAAGCGGAACCTTCAGGTCTACCCGATGTACTGATACACAATGAGCAGATTGATGACGCCATTAATTTTTTAATGAGTACTAAAAAAAGCTTTGCGATTGTCGACAAAGGTCGGACTAAAGAAGAACACAGCTGTATATGGATAGAGAGCGGGCATTTTTATGGTATGGGGTATATGCCATCCGATATTGGGATTGCCGAACCTTCCCAAGTAAAAGATTTCGTCGATCAATACAAGAGCAATCACTACATTATGCAGTTGATCTATTCCTATATAGAAAAATATCCCGGAAAAGTTCTCATGGACATCACCTAATACTTATGAATAATTCCTAACTTTAATAGCAATACGAATGATAAAGATGAACACAGAAATTCAATTGACACATTTTCTTGATGCGCAGAATAAGCTTTATCTCCAAGCATTGTCAGAAATCAAGAACGGCAAAAAGGAATCACACTGGATGTGGTTTATTTTTCCGCAGCTCAAAGACCTGGGGCGTAGTGAAATCGCTAAATTTTATGCAATCAACAGCGTCGAAGAAGCAAATGCGTACTTAGCACATCCAGTTTTAGGAAAACACCTGATTGAAATTTCTTCTGCATTGTTACAAATAGAACATAAGACTGCTACAGAAATCTTTGGTACACCCGACGATATGAAATTATGCTCAAGTATGACTTTATTTGCCAATGCTCAAAATACACATCCGGTATTTGAACAGGTGTTGGAAAAATATTGCAATGGCCATCACGATGAATTAACGGTAAAGCTTTTGCTTAAAGACAAATTTGATGCTGAATCTATTTAACGATACCGAAATATTTGCTGTCGGCACAGGAGGCACGAAGGTTTTCAGCCTACCCGATGCAGATGTGATGCTGATTGACAATTTTTTCAACAAAGAGGAATCCGATTATTATTACACTACTTTGTTAGCACAAACAAATTGGCGCGAATACCAGATGCCAATGTATGACAAAGTAGTAACAGCGCCACGCATGATCTCTTGGTATGAGGATGAAGGTAATATCGGTATAGATCCCAAAACTCTGGAACTAACCCATGACCTCAAAACAATTCGTGCTCGTGTCGAGGCTGAAGTAAATTTAAAATTCAATGCCGTACTAATAAATCTCTATCGTAGCGGTAGTGATAGTGTCGCCTGGCATAGCGATAAAACAAATAAGTCCGGTCCCGACCCAATCATCGCTTCCGTTACCTTTGGCGAAACTCGTGTATTCCGCCTCCGCCACAAATTCAGGAAAGATGTTCCTCAAATCGAAATCCCGTTGCATCATGGCTCATTTTTATTAATGGCAGGAACAACCAACAGTTATTGGGAGCATCAGGTGCCAAAGACTGCAAAAAAAGTGCTTCCACGGATCAACCTCACATTCCGGCAAGTAAACCGCTTGCGTTAGGGAATAAAAATTCTGCAACATTTCCGGTATAATCACATAAAATTTACACTTGGTTAGGGTCGTAACTTGCTGTATCTAAATCTTAAAGTTATGGACGATAAATCAAAAACAGGAAAAGGAGACGATTCGCGTATCAACGTGAATGAGTCTTATGAATTGCAGTACTGGTCTGAAAAACTAAATGTAAGCCAGGATCGTTTGAAAGAAGCCGTAAAAGCTGCCGGGCCAATGGTTGCTGACGTAAAAGAGCATTTAAGTAAAAGTAAATAATTATGCCCTGGCACAACGGGGACTTTCCCCCATCCTACAAAAATCAGCCCAGGAAACTTCGCGAAAAAGCTACAGAGATTGCAAATGCGCTCTTAGATGAGGGTACTGGGGAAGGCATTGCAATAGCCACCGGACTAAAAAAAGCAAAAGAATTTTTTAATGATAAAAAAGAAAACCATGGAGACGAATCGAGCAAATCAAAATAGCGCAGAAAGTGCTGAGGACAAAAATCAAGACTTAAACGCAAACAGCGCCTACAGTGGTTCAGGAACTATGCAGCCTGGCGGCGGAACAGGAGAAGCGGGCAAATTAAGTGACTACCCTGATGGAAACCTTGATGATGTACAGCAGCAAACGGAAAGTATTCCGGGAAACCAAACCGATCAGCCGGACACAGAGAATAGAAGCATCGATGAATCGACTGACCCTTCTAAATTATCACGCCACTAATTCATTTTGTTATGGCTCTGGAAAAGTATAAAGAGAAACGGGACGCTTCCAAAACGCCTGAGCCTTTTGGTGGTAAGGGCGACAAAGAAGTATTGCGCTTTGTAATACAGAAGCACGCTGCCTCGCACCTGCATTACGACTTCCGTCTTGAAATGGAAGGCGTGTTAAAGAGCTGGGCAGTTCCAAAAGGCCCCTCTACCGATCCCGATATAAAGCGTCTGGCGATGATGGTAGAAGACCATCCCTACGATTACCGAACCTTCGAGGGTATTATTCCGCAAGGCCAATACGGTGGTGGTACCGTTATTGTCTGGGATGAAGGTACCTACGAGCCTATGGAGCCTGAAGGAAAAACAAAAGCCGCAAATGATAAACAGCTTCGGCATGGTTTGCATAGCGGTAAACTCAAATTCATACTGAAGGGCAAAAAACTCAAAGGTGAATTTGCACTAATCAAAGCACATGGACGTGGTGAAAACGGCTGGTTGCTAATGAAGTTGGAAGACAAGTTTGCCTCTAAGGAAGATATTACCAAAAAGGATAAATCGGTTATTTCAAAAAAAACGCTTGAACAGGTAGCTACTACCAGCAAGAATATTTACGGAAAAAACAAGGCAGTGCAACAACAGGAAAAGGTAAAAAAGCTGGTAAAGCAGAAAGAAGAGCCCGTACAAACCTTGGATATGGAGGCAGCCACATTGCTTAAAAAAGGAAAACGTAGCAAAATGCCCCAAAAGATTAAGCCGATGTTGGCAACATTAGTCAACGAGCCTTTTGATGATCCCGACTGGACATACGAAGTTAAATGGGACGGTTATCGGGCGGTGGCCTATATAAATAAAGGGAAAGTACAGCTTTCATCAAGAAACAACAAATCCTTTACCGAAAAATATTATCCGATAGCCAGTGCTATGAAGGATTGGTCAATCAATGTGGTGCTCGATGGAGAAATACTCGTAATTGGAAAAGATGGTAAAGCTAATTTCAGTGCGCTTCAAAACTGGCGTAGCGAGGCTGATGGTGATCTTGTCTTTTATGCGTTCGATCTGCTTTGGTACGAAGGTAAAAATATTATGGGTTTACCACTTTCAGAAAGGCAGGCAATTTTAAAAGAGGTACTTCCAACCAACAATGATAATATCAGGCTAAGCCAGGTGTTTACTGTTAGTGGTTTGGAATTTTTTGAGGCGGCAAAAAAAATGGGGCTTGAAGGTATAATGGCTAAAAAATCCGATAGTGTCTACACTGCTGACAGCCGGTCAAAAGCTTGGTTAAAAGTTAAAGCCAACCAGCGACAGGAAGTAGTTATAGGTGGCTTTACCAACAACGAAGGTAGTTCCAAGCAATTTAGTTCGTTGCTTCTAGGGGTGTATGAAAATGGTGTATTCCAATATGTTGGCAAGGTTGGGACGGGTTTCACAGAAAGAAAGCAAAAGGAAATGATGGAGTTATTCAAGCCGTTAATTTCTAAAAAGAATCCGTTCGACTTTGAGCCTGACGTAAACAAACCTTCAAGGTTTCGCCCCAATCCGCCAAAAGCAACAGCAACGTGGTTAAAACCGACACTAGTTTGCGAAGTAAGTTTTACTGAGGTTACCGAAGATGGCGTATTCAGGCATCCTTCGTTTGAAGGCATGCGTGAAGATAAAAAGGCGACTTCGGTCATTCGGGAAACTGCGTCAGAGACAAACGAATTGGTGGAAGATTTACATAACGAATCCGCAACACACAAAACAGAGTTGGTAAAAGCACCTAAGCGTGCCGGTAAGCAAACCCTGCTAAATCCTAAGGAAGAAACACAGGTTAAAAAAATCAATGGACACGATTTAAAGTTCACCAATCTCAGTAAAGTATATTGGCCTGAAAATGGTTATACTAAGCGGGATATGTTTAACTACTATTATCAGATCGCTGAATATATATTACCCTATCTAAAAGACCGTCCCTTATCGTTAAACAGGTTCCCCGGTGGTATTCATGGCAAAAGTTTTTACCAAAAAGACGTAAAGGATTCCGCGCCCGATT
>CAZSDN010000039.1:0-2425 GCA_964605595.1 uncultured Flavobacterium sp.
TATTGAAGATGACGAAGTTTTTGAAATCGGGCTAACGCCAAACCGTGCCGATGCAATGAGCCATATGGGAGTTGCCCGCGATTTACGTGCAGGATTTATCCAGAAGAATATTAATACGGAATTAAAAACGCCTTCAGTAAGTAATTTCCGTGTGGATAAAAGGACTTTGAAATTTGACGTAAAAGTTGAAGACCAGAAACTCGCGCCTCGTTATTGCGGAGTTTCCATTTCCGGAATTACGGTAAAACCTTCTCCGGAATGGCTTCAGAATCGTTTAAAAGCTATCGGTCTTACGCCGAAAAACAATATCGTTGACGTTACCAATTATGTATTACATGAGCTTGGACAACCGCTTCACGCTTTCGATGCATCAAAAATAAAAGGAAATAAAGTCATTGTAAAAACCGTTGAAGCCGGAACAAAATTTACAACTCTTGACGACATGGAAAGAACGTTGCATGAAGACGACCTGATGATTTGTGACGAAAACGGGGCAATGTGTTTTGCGGGAGTTTTCGGCGGGAAAAATTCGGGAGTTACCGAAGCAACAAGTTCCATATTTTTGGAAAGCGCTTATTTCAATCCGGTTACAATCCGTAAAACCGCAAAAAGGCATACTTTGAGCACTGACGCTTCTTTCCGTTTTGAAAGAGGAATCGATCCGACAATTACTGAATATGCTTTAAAAAGAGCTGCAATATTGATCTTGGAAGTTGCCGGCGGTGAAATCACTTCGGATATTATAGATATTTATCCAAAGAAAATTGAGGATTTTCCGGTATTCCTGAATTTTGCAAAAGCAACAAAAATCATCGGACAGGAATTGCCAAGAGAAACCATCAAGAAAATCCTGGTTTCATTGGATATTAAAGTAAACAGCGTATCCGATGCAGGTTTGGGGTTAATTATTCCTGCATATCGCGTTGATGTTCAACGTGAAATTGACGTGATTGAAGAAATCCTCCGCGTTTACGGCTATAATAATATCAATTTTACGAAAAAACTGAACGCGACCGTTTCGAACGCTCCACGTACGGAAGATTATAAAATCCAGAATATTATTGCGAATCAGTTGAATTCATTTGGTTTTCATGAAATGATGGCAAATTCGCTTACAACGCCTGAATATATAGGTTTGTCTGAAATGCTGAAAGAAGAATTCAACGTGAACATACTGAATCCGCTAAGTAAGGATTTATCAGTAATGCGCCAGTCGCTTTTGTTCTCCGGGCTTGAAGCGGTTTCATACAACATCAACAGAAAAAATCCGGATTTGAAATTGTTTGAATTCGGAAAAACCTATCACAAGCTTCCTTCAGGAAATGAAGAATACAAACATTTAACGCTTTTTGTTACCGGAAACCGTTTAAAAGAGATTTGGACAACGCCTGAAAAAGCATCGGATTTCTTTTTATTCATGGGCTACATCAATACGATTCTATCACGTTTGGGAATCGATAAGACAAAACAGGAACCTGTAAAATCGGATGTTTTTGCTGAAGGAATTTCGATTACAAACAACCACGGAACTTTGGTCGAATTAGGAACCGTTAAAAAATCGGTTGCGAAACATTTTGACATAAAACAGGAAGTTTTGTTCGCTGATTTTAACTGGAGCCTGATTTTAAAATCAATTTCAACGAAAATCAGGTTTACTGAAATTCCAAAATATCCTGAAGTGCGCCGCGATCTGGCTTTGCTTGTAGATGAAAATATTGCATTCGATTCGATTTACAATCTTGCTTTACAATCGGAAAAAACATTGCTGAAACAGATAAACCTTTTTGATGTTTATACCGGAAAAAATCTTCCGGAAGGAAAAAAATCCTACGCCGTAAGCTTTATTATCCAGGATAATTCAAAAACGCTGACCGATGTTCAGATTGACAAAATCATGGGCAAACTCCAGAAGAATTTTGAAACCGAACTTGGAGCTGTTTTGAGATAAAATAAAATAGCTGATTCAATCGAATCAGCTATTTTAACCGGAATTATTTCCGCATTAAAACCTTATCCACTACATGGACAACGCCGTTTGATTGGCTTAAGTCAGCATCGGTAACAGTAACGCGATTTCCTTTCTGGTCTGTAATTATTAGCTTTGAACTTTCCATTGTTGCGATTAATTTTCCGCCTTGCAAGGTTGTTAATGTAGCTTTTCCATCTCCGGATTTGATGGCCGCGCCAAGTGCTTTACTGTCCATTTTTCCTGCGACAACATGGTAAGTCATCAATTCCTGCAAATCAGATTTATCGACAGATTTTGCCTTTTCGATTGAAACCGAAGGCGATTTTTCAAAAGCTTTGTCGGCAGGCGCAAAAACGGTAAACGGCCCGCGGCCTGAAAGTGCTTGCGTTAAATTAGCCGCTTTGATGTTTGCCGCCATGACGGTCATTTCTTTTGAACTGGAAATGTTTTGCGTAA
>CAZSDN010000039.1:2435-21814 GCA_964605595.1 uncultured Flavobacterium sp.
CCCGCATTTTGTGCAAAGGTTCCAAAACCGGAAATTAATGCTATAAAGAATGTAATTGTTCTCATAATGATTGCTTTAAATAAATAGTAAGTTACGATTCTTAGTTCAAACGAACCGATTTTTAACAGCACTTTAGTAAACGATCTGAAGCTGTTTTCTGACGAATATTTTAATTATATTTACGGTGAAACCCAAATTTACTGAAAATGCTTACAAACATTATCATTTGTGACGACCATATTCTTTTTCTGAATGGAATTTCGGAACTGCTCAAAAAAATGGGGAATAATTATAATGTCATCGGGTTTAATGATTCCGATTCCTGCAAAACATATTTACAGCAAAACCGCGCCGATGTGTTTATTTGCGATTTAAACATTGACAGCGTTGACGGATTTGTGCTGATCGAAGAGCTTAAAAGCGAGCTTACAACCACCAAAATTGTAATCCTAACGGCTTATTATGAAGATTTCCTGATCCAGAAAGCAGAAAAACTCGGGATTCATGCATTTTTAAAGAAAGAAACAACAGCCGAAGAACTGATTGATGTGATTGAAGCCGATAAAGGAACTACTTTTTATACGAACAAAACAAACAAAAAAGCTACAAATGATTTTTCAAACCTTGATGAACCGGTGCTCAACAAATTCCGGCTTTCTAAACAGGAACGCGAAATCATCAAGCTCATTATCGAAGGAAAAACCAGCCGGCAGATTGCTGACGAATTGTTCATCAGCAAAACGACCGTCGATACGCATCGCCGGAATATTAACAGGAAACTGGAAATATCAAACAGCAGCTCACTCATAAAATTTGCTCATGAGAATAATCTGTTTTCTTAATTTACTGCTGTTTACGCTTTTTTCGTATGCTCAAAACGATAGTAACAGTAATTTTAAAATTACCGGAAGTTTTGCCGTGGATGAAAATTCTTCCTGGAAAACCACAGAAATTGCATCAAAAAAATTCTATCCATTTCCCGAATCACAGAACCTTAACATCGGCTTCAATAAAAATACCGCGGTTTGGTGTTTTTTCAAAATCAAAAACCCTAATGATTTTGAGAAAACACAATGGCTTTGCTTCAATAACAATCATCTCGACAGCATTGTTTTCTTCGATAAAAACAAAAAAATAATTATTGGCGACCGAACTTCAGGCGTGAGCCCGTTTATTGAAAGCCAGGCATTTGAAATCAGGCTAAAGCCCAATGAGGAAAAGGAGTTTTATGTTATGGTGAAAAAAGGAATTTCGTTTTTTGAATTTTCATATTGCCTCGAGGATGAAAATTTGCTCCGGGAACGTTCGAGTATAAAAATAGCTTTGGTATCATTTTTTTTCGGGATCATTTTTCTGCTTATCTGCTTTAATGGAATCCTGTTTTATTTTACCCGGAAAAAAATGTACATGTACTATATTTTCTATTCTGTCCTGAGTATAATTTACATTTCAATTTCTTCCTATTATGCTAAGTTCATGCTTTTCCATGAGTTTATTTATTTTAGTGAACTCCGGATTTACACCGCAAGTTTCTGGCTCATAGCTTTGAGTATTTTCTTGTGCCATTACCTCGAAATGAAAAAGCTGAAACCGGTTTTATACAAAACGATATACTATCTGAATATCACGAATGTCTCAATAGTAGTTATTACAATTATAAATCTGTTTATTAATGCTTTAGATAATGTAAGGATATTTTTTACTTTAGGTTATATCAACTTTATTGTAATCATCGTTTTTATTATGTGGTCGGCAATAACTACATTTAAAACTGACAGGAGTAGTTCAATTTATGTGCTGTTTGCTTTTCTCCCGCAATCGGTTTGGGCACTCGCAATTATGCTAAAATCCTTTGGCATGATTCCGAAAAATTTACCTGAAGATGCCTTGGTTTACATTTCACTTTATGAAGTATTGCTTTTTGGTTACGTATTGACAAAAAATTACATTGAAACTTTCCAGAAAAATAACGAATTGATGCGTGAAATCATTTTAGAAAAGGAAAATTCACTTAAGTCGATCACACAAACGCAAATTCGCGAAAGGCGTAACATCGCAAATATCATCCATGATAATTTTGGAAGTAAGATTGCCTATATTTTACAGCTTTTACAACTAAAAAATATTATGCTCGCAAATGAAAATATCAAGGAACTTGCAACCGAAATTCGTGAAATATCGCATCAAATCCTTCCAAAATCCCTTGATGACGGCGCTTTGATTCCGAGTTTAAAAAGCCAGATAAATACCTGGAATTCAGGATTGACACAGTCAAAAATTGAGCTCTTTACTTTTGATTTTCCCGAAAAGATAAATGAAGCCTGGATTTATGACATTTATCTGATTACAACAGAAATCATCAACAATTCCATTAAACACGGCCGCGCTGCATCTGTAAACATTGAGCTTTACGGCTATAATGAAGAATATATCTTTCAGTTTACCGATGACGGAATTGGTTTCGATACCAAAAAAATTGCCAAAGGTTTTGGACTGGAAAACATCGAAAAAAGGATTTTGTATTACAAAGGAACTTTCGAAATCAATAGTTCTGAAAATGAAGGAACGGTTATTCAGATCAACATTCCGAAAAGTTAATTTTCTGATGTCAATCGTTTATCGATAACCCTTTCCATGTAATCCTGGAGAAAAGCTTTGCAGCGCAATTCGAGCAGATCCATTTCGGCATTTCGGTTTGCAATCAGGTTTTTTTCCATTCCTTTATCCGATTTATCATAAAATCCGATTGCTTTTTTTCCGTCGAAAGTACAAATGTAATTCCCACCCATAAACTGATATACATTCGCAGAATATTTCATTACGAACGGCGGAACTTCCGACTCATTTATCAAGCTTCTTCCCCAACTCCTAAAAGGTTTCTGGTAACCAATCATGTCTAAAACCGTCGGGTACAAATCGATTTGCTGTGCGTAATCTTTATACTCGCCAACGTACTTTCCGTCAGGCGAATAAATCATCATCATCACGCTGTGTTTGTTGAATTCCTTTTTGTATTCTTCATAATCGATTGTATTTCCATGATCTCCAACCAAAATGAAAATGGTGTTTTTGAACCATGGTTCCTTCTTCGCTTTAGCGAAAAACTTCTTCAAGGCATAATCCGTGTAGCCAATACATTCGTGGATGTTTATATTTCCTTTAGGGAATTTTCCTGCATATTTTGACGGAACTTTATACGGTTCGTGCGATGAAACCGAAAATAAAGTCGACATAAACGGTTGTTTCTGAGTATTTAAAACCGAATTGAAATACTGAAAAAAAGGTTCATCCCAAATTCCCCAAACGCCGTCAAAATCAGCGTCGTTATTGTATTCATTTTTTCCGTAATAATTGTCAATTCCGAGAATATTCGCATACCCCAAAAATCCCATTGAACCGTTTGGCGCCCCATGAAAAAATGATGTTGAATATCCGATGCTTTCTAAAGTAGAAACCAGCGATTCTGTTTTTTGTTTGGGATATGGCGACGATGTGAACGCGTCTTTGAACGACGGAATTCCAGCCAAAACCGACGACATCGCATGAATCGATTTATAGCCGTTTGCATAAGCGTTGGAAAAAATCAGGCTGTGCTGCGCAAGCGAATCCACAAAAGGCGTATAACCTTTATAATTTGGGATTTTGGTGTTTCTGTTGAAGCTTCCGAAATATTCACGCGCATTGCTTTCGAGTAAAAAAACTACAATATTTGGCTTTGTTGGCGGATTATTTTTATACTGTTTTATCGGATAAAGTAACGTATCGATCGTTTTTGGCGAAACAAAATTTACCTTCTTAAAACTGTTGCTGAACAATGTCCGGAAAAGCGCAAACGGCGTATTCAGGACAATATCGGCCTGAGCCGAATTTTTCACATAACGGCTCGCATCAATAAGGTTGATCGGGCGGGTGCTTTTCTTGAAATCACCGCGGATTCCGCCAATGCAAAGCGTTGCGATCAACAAAAATCCAAGTACGGAAGTAATCAGGTATTTCATTTTGAAATTTACCCGCGTTTCACTGATTTTGACTTTCTTATAAAGGAAAATCCACAGAAAAGCCGATCCAAAAAACAACAAAAACACATGCCAGTAATTTATAAGGAAATTCAGGAACAATAAACCTTTATTTGATTCATGCGCTATCGAATCGGTAATCGCCGAAGTTGATCTTCCGAATGTATATTTGTAATAAATAAAGTCGATGAAATTAGTTGAATAAGCGAGTAAATTCGTAATAAAATAAAGCCAGAATAGGAATTTTTGATAGCCTTTTTTTGTATTTATGAAAAACGGAAAAACCGAAAAGACAATAAAGAGCAAATTCACATACAAAATCGCGGTCGTATCAAACGCCAATCCGTGATAGGAAAGCTTCAGGAATTCCCAAACAGAATCAACTTTTATAAGTTCCCGGTTATATAAAAAGAAAAGGATACGCGCCGAAAAGTAAAAAAAATAAGCTAATATAATCCTGTAAAACAACACTTTATATTCGTCGAAACGGGAAATTCTATTCATCAATCAAAAAAATAAGATTCATAAAAAAAGGCACACAAAACTACGTATTTAGCCAGAGATAATTTTAATTTTCAATTATTATTGTGAATGAAACTAATATTATTTAATTTGCGGTAAATATATACCACGCCAAATGAATCAAATCACCCGACTTTTCGATTTCCCTTACCATCAGCAGAAAAACCATAAAATTCAGGATGCGCTTGTTACCAAATACGGTGATAAATGGATTAAGACATCTACTGATGAATATATTGAAAAAGCTAATGCAATTTCACGTGCTTTGCTTCGCATCGGAATTCAGAAAGACGACAAAATTGCCGTGATTTCATCGTCAAACCGTACCGAATGGCATATTATTGATGTTGGGATTTTACAAACCGGCGCGCAAAACGTTCCTGTTTATCCAACAATTTCTGAAGAAGATTACCAATATATCCTAACACATTCCGGATCAACGCATTGCTTTGTTTCAGATACGGAAGTTTTACGAAAGGTAAATCTCATCCGTGAAAACGTGCCTAATTTAAAGGAAGTCTATTCATTTGATGAAATTCCGGGTTGCAAAAACTGGAAAGAATTACTCGAACTTGGTGCCGATGAAAGCAACCAAAATGAAGTTGAAGCACGAAAAGACGCTGTAAAACCAACCGATTTAGCCACAATAATTTATACATCAGGCACAACAGGAAGGCCGAAAGGCGTAATGCTTTCGCACAATAATATCGTGTCAAACGTACTTGACAGCGAAAAACGGATTCCGTTCGATGCAGGCAAAACCCGCGCTTTGAGCTTTCTTCCAATATGCCACATTTTTGAAAGAATGGTTACTTATTTGTACCAATATTACAGTGTCGGAATTTATTTTGCCGAATCGATCGAAAAATTAAGCGACAACCTGAAAGAAGTCCACCCAAATGTAATCACTGCCGTACCAAGGCTTTTGGAAAAAGTGTACGACAGTATTTATGCAAAAGGAACCGCACTTTCGGGGATCAAGAAAAAATTATTTTTCTGGGCAATCGATTTAGGATTAAGATACGAACCATACGAAGCTAATGGCTTTTGGTACGAGTTCCAGTTAAAAATTGCAAGAAAACTCATTTTCAGCAAATGGAAAGAAGGCTTAGGCGGCGAACTGAAACTGATGGTTTCCGGAAGTGCGGCTTTACAGCCAAGATTGGCACGTGTTTTTGCCGCTGCGGGAATTCCGGTTATGGAAGGTTATGGATTGACCGAAACTTCTCCTGTAATCGCGGTAAATGACATGCGAAACCGTGGATTTAAAATCGGGACTGTTGGCCGGGTAATTGAAAATGTAGAAGTCAAAATTGCCGAAGATGGAGAAATATTATGCAAAGGCCCGAATGTGATGATGGGTTATTACAAAGATTCTGAAAAAACTGACGAAGCAATACAAAACGGGTATTTTCACACAGGCGATATCGGAATTATTGATGAAGAAGGTTTCCTCAAAATCACTGACCGCAAAAAGGAAATGTTCAAAACATCAGGCGGGAAATACATCGCGCCGCAATTGATCGAGAATGCAATGAAACAATCGCGATTCATTGAGCAGATTATGGTAATTGGCGACGGAGAGAAAATGCCGGGCGCTTTAATCCAGTGCAATTTCCCGTTTGTAAGGGATTGGGCAAAACTCCACAATATTGAACTCGGCCCCAAAAACGAAGATGTCATCTGCAATGAAAAAGTCATCGATCGCATCAAGGAAGAAGTTGAAACACTGAACGAAAAATTCGGAAACTGGGAAAAGATCAAGCGTTTTGAACTTACTCCCGATGTTTGGTCAATTGAAACCGGCCACCTCACTCCTACTATGAAGCTTAAACGGAAAATCGTTTTGGGAATGTATCCTGATTTATATACTAAAATTTACGGAACCGAATAATTTCAAATGGAACCAATTACAGTAACCCAATTGTTTGATGCACCTTTAGAGAAAGTCTGGAGTGCATTATGCAATGAAGAAGAACTTCGGAAATGGTATTTTCCGGTTGAAGATTATGATTTTTCGGTTGGAAGCGAATTTTCGTTTTATGAAAGTGCCGACTCAAAAAATTACCTTCACAAATGCCGCTTCCTGAATATCATTCCGAATAAACTGATCGAATATACCTGGACGCATCCAACGCATTCAAAGGGAACTTCTACCGTTAAATGGGAAATTTCCGCTCAGGGCGAAAAAACAAAAGTTACGCTCACGCATGCCGGAATTGAAAATTTTGCCGATGCCGGAGAAGCTTTTTCAAAGGAAAATTATCAAATGGGCTGGGATGCAATTGTAAAAACGCTGCTTCGAAATTATCTGCACAATATCCTGAAACTCGAATTTAAAATATCCATTAACGCGCCTGCTGAAAAAGTCTGGCAGAAATTATGGGATAAGGAAAGTTATAAAACCTGGACGAATCCGTTTTGCGAAGGTTCGTACTATGAAGGAGAAATGCAGCTTGGAAACCGTATTCATTTCTTATCTCCTTCAGGCGAAGGAATGTATAGCGACGTTGCTTTCCTGAAAGAAAACGAGATTGCGATTGTAAAACACATTGGAGCTGTAAAAGACGATCAGGAAATGCCGATGGATGAAGAAACCGAAAAATGGACCGGCTGTTTTGAAATCTACAAACTCAAGGAAGAAAACGGTAAAACAAATCTTACGGTTGAAGTCGATTCTGTTGAAAAATATGCCGATTACATGAATCAGACGTTTCCAAAAGCACTTGAAAAACTCAAAGAAATAGCAGAACAGTAAATCAAAACCAAACACAATGTTTACCATCAACGAGATTAAAGAAGCGCATTCAAAAGTAAAAAGCGGTGCTGATTTCCCAAATTATATTCAGGATCTCATTGCGCTTGGCGTAAAAAATTATACCACATTTGTAACCGACGGTCATTCGGAATATTTTGGAGAAGAAGGTTCAAAAATACAATCGGAAGCAAAATATGCGAAATTAAAAATTGAGGATTACAGTAATCCCGAACAATTTAAAAAATACCTGAAAATCCACCAGGAAGGCCAAACCGATTATATGGCTTTCTGCAAGCATTCGGCCGAAACCGGAGTTGAATGCTGGAAAGTTGATCTTGAAGAAATGACTTGCACTTATTATGACGATTCAATGGTAAAAATGCATACTGAGAAAATTCCGGGTTAATGCGAAACCGGTTTCAAAAGATTTAAATATTTGGAATGGATTTATCTGTTCCATTTTTTTTAATATGGAATTTATCAGATTAAAAATTCAAATTAGATTCCCATAAAACACCAATAAAATCAGTATCTAAAGTAAAATGTCGGGTAAATGTCAGGTATTCTGCGGGGCTAATGTTTGTAATGAAATTTATGGCTTTGTAGTATTGCCAGAAATTTAAAAAGCTATCATCATGAAACAACCGGAATTAGGCAGAAAAATAACCGACCTCAGAAAAGAGAAAGGTTTCACGCAAGAAGAATTGGTGGAAAAATGCAATATCAGCGTTCGTACGATCCAGCGGATCGAAGCCGGAGAAGTAATGCCGCGGAGTTATACCGTAAAAACAATCCTTGCCGCACTGGATTATAATTTTGAAAAAATAAAAGATGAATTTCCTGAAGAAGAATCACCAATAACTCAAAACCCTAAATCCATCACGCTGATAAATTTGGCATTTTGGTTCGGAATTATTTATTTTTTTCTTGGTTTTATTGAAGTCTATGCCGATGCGGGAATTTGGCTCAACAAGGAAGCAAACATTTCAAATACGGCCTATCTTATTTTGAAAATTGCGTGTTTGATCAGTTTGTCGTTTTTTTATTACGGATTTTCGTTGACCGGAAAACTTTATCAAAATTACTTGCTTCGCATGAGTTCTGTGATGATAATCATCGTAATGACAATAGCCACTTTGTACGATATTTTCAGTTGGGGAAAACCTATGGAATCTGACGAATTCTTCACATTCATTTTTGCAATTGTTATCGGGTGTGTTTTTATTTTGCACGGAATTGGAATTATGAGATTAAAACAACATTTCGGACTTAACATTGCTGTTATAACCGGTATTCTGACAATAATTTCCGGTGCTACTTTACTTATAGTTGTGGGCTTGATTTTGTTGATTCCCGTTTCAATATTACAGCTTGTTTTATTGTATCGTATAAAACAATCCATTAGCTGAATTCGGATTTGAGGTTATGAAAGAAAGCTGATGCGGTTTTATTTAATTTAAAAGAAATTGGGAAAATCCATCCGGAGACACACGATTTTTATAAAAACTAATAAGACTATTGGTATAGCGGCAAAAGGATTTCAAATACGGTTCCTTTTCCTGTATTGCTTTTGGCATGGATCGTTCCGCCATGGTTTTCGACAATCTTTTTGCATAAAGCAAGGCCAATTCCTGTTCCAATTTTATTATTGTGCAACCTTTGGAACATCCTGAAAATTTTTTCTTCAAGCACCTGGTCAAAACCTATTCCGTTATCGGATACAGAGATATTTACAAATTGCCTCGAATTATCGGATTGTTTATTTTCATCAGTTACAGATACAGAAGAAATTTTAATTTCCGGGGCGGCTTTATCGTTAAACTTAATCGCATTGCTTATAAGGTTTGAAAATAACTGATGCATTTGTATTGGAATTGCATTGACTACAGGAAGTTTTTCACAGATGATTTTCCCGTTGCGTTCTTCAAGGAGCACTTCAAAGTCGCTTTCTATTTTCTGGATAATTTCGTTAAGATCAGTGGGAATAAACAAATCGTGAGCCATATCAGCCTGCGAATACATCAAAACGCTTTTTATCAGGTTTGCCATTCTTTCTGCAGCAACGTTTATCTTATTGAGATAAAACATCGCATTTTCATTATCTTCAATCGATTTTTGCAATATGCTGCTGAACGTAAGTATTTTTCGCAACGGCTCCTGTAAATCATGTGAAGCGACATAGGCATATTCTTCGAGCTGTTTATTCTGCTTAATAATCTGATCTTCAAATTGTTTCTTTTGTGTAAGGTCACGCGTCACTTTAGAAAATCCAACCGTATTGTTATCATTATCATGCAACGCGGTAATTACAACCCAACCCCAGAATTTACTGCCGTCTTTTTTGATGCGCCAACCTTCATGTTCGGCTTTTCCTTCTTTTAATGCTTCAGCAAGCAAGCTTTCAGGAAGTTTTTTATTACGGTCAGATGCAGAATAAAATACATTGAAATTTTTTCCAATGATTTCCTCTGCGTCATAGCCTTTTATGCTTTTGGCGCCATTGTTCCAGCTTAGGATGTTTCCTTCAAGATCCAGTGATAAGATTGCATAATCCCGGACTTCCTCGATCATTTTTCGAAAATGATGCTCGTCCAGTTTCATTCCTGCAGGTTTTTTATTTTGGTTTTCACCTGTTTGGGAATTTAATTTCCCTGAAATTTCTTCCATATTGTAATTACGCAACAATAAAGCTGTTGCATTTTGCTCCTTTGGGTTACATTCACGTAAAGTTAAGCGATTGTTTTCTAAATCTCATAATCAGTATCATAATTGTTTACTAATAAGAATTTAAAGCTTTATTTCCGGAATAATTCCAATAAAGCTGTAACGCCAATTTCAGTTCCCAACGGAATTGCTGCAAGGTCAACCTCAAAGTTACCATTATGGTTAAAGAACGGATATTGCTGTCCGTCTTTGTTGGCTTTGGCGACAGCTTCAGGATTTGCGATACCCACAAACACATAATCATATTCTTCCTTTTGATTTCCAATTACGAGATATTGAAAATCTTCTGAAGGCATAAATGCCGGACGGTTAGTAATAATATCCTGTTTCGGCAGAATGGCTTCAAATGACTTGTTGAGCCTTTCTACCATATTTTTATTATTGACTAATGGATATGCGGTGGCCTTTATATCCAATGTCGGATACAATTCCTTTGGCAGATTGTTCGCAATTGCAATTCCTTCATTGATATTTTTGATTCCATCGATCAGTTTCGTACGCACATTATCGTTAAACCAACGAAGATTGAGTCTTAGCAATGCTGAACCCGGAATTACATTGTTTGAATTTCCGGCTTGGAATGACCCTACCGTTAACACCGCAACATCCTGAGCAGCAACATTCCGGCTCACAATCGTTTGGTATTGCATTACGGCATTGCTTCCCATGACAATTGGATCTTTAGCAAATTCGGGTGAAGCGCCGTGACCGCCAACACCATAAAAGGTTACATCCAATTGATCCGTACCTGCCATTCGGTCGCCGGGCGCATTGTCAATCTTTCCGACAGCCATAGGAACCGTATGCATTCCGAATAAATAATCAGGCTTTGGAACTCCTTTTTCATATAATCCGTCTTTGATCATTGCCTTTGCTCCTGCTCCGACTTCTTCGGCTGGTTGTCCAACAAAAATTAGTGTTCCTTTCCATTCTTTTTTAAGAGTTGCCATTATTTTAGCGGCACCAAGCATCCAGGTTATGTGCGCATCATGACCGCAGGCATGCATCACAGGAACCTCGATTCCGGATGCGTTGATCATGGTTTTCGTGCTTGCATATGGAAGATTTGTTGTTTCTTTAACTGCATTGCAATCCATATCGGCGCGGTACATGACAGTTGGCCCGTTTCCGTTCTTTAAAATTCCGACAACTCCGGTTTTTCCTATTCCGGTGATGACTTCATAGCCAAGTGTTTTGAGTTCTTTGGCAACAATTCCGGAGGTTCTGACTTCCATAAAAGCCAGTTCGGGATTTTGATGAAGGTCTTTAAAAATCTCGACCAATCGGGCAGAATCGGCGTTGGCCATTGCTTTTACCTGTTTGCTAACTTGTGCGTGGAGGTTTATAGCACTCAATAAGCAAAATATCGGAAAGAGTATATTTTTTATTATTTCGTTGGAAGTTATGGATGTAACGAAGTTATAAAATAACCGAGAGATTTTACAATCAAAAAAACCACGGACAATTTTATCCGTGGTTTCTTTATTTAACAAAAATCTCTTTCAACTGTCCTATGACATTTCCACCTCCGGAAATGGTAATCTCACCAATTTTGTCGGCGATTTTCTCGACATATTCCATTTCTTTGAGTTTCCAGAGCATTTCGTTTTCTTCCATCAATTTTGCTGTATTTAGCAAACTACGCGTTGCCGCGGTTTCTTCACGCCTCATAATACTGTTTGCCTGTGCTTTTTTCTCTGCAACCAATACCTGATTCATAATTTCCTTCATATCGCCTGGCAAAATGATATCCCTGATTCCGGCATCGGTGACAATCAAACCGAGTTGTGCAATTTTTGTTTGCGTATCGGCTAAAATATCTGCTGCGACAGAATCCTTACGGCTCAATAACTCGTCAAGCGTGTATGCGCCTACAAAAGCCCTGATTGCCAATTGCATCAAAACGTATAATTGCTTTTCGAAATCCTTGTTATCCACCATCGCTTTGATGATATTGGTAACCTGGAACCTTGCGAAAAAGTTAATCCTGATTCCGGCTTTATCTTTCGTAAGCAATTCCTGTCCGGCGATTTCAAGTTGCTGCAAACGCATATCGGCGGTTTTTACTTCAACCGGAATACTGTTGTTCCAGAAGTAGTAGGTTCCAGCGGTAAGTTCTTTTGTAAAGCTTCCGTTTACAAACAACAATCCTTTATCAGAATTTGCAACATGGAACTTTCTAACGTATGGTTTTACTTTTGCATTTTCAAGCATTGCGATAGAGATTTGCTCAGTGATATACACTTTTGTAAGGTCGGCTTTAACGAACTCGTGCGTAATATATCCTTTCCAGAACGCATATCTTCCGGTTACCAGAACATCGCGAAAAATACCGTTTGCGAAGTACAATACGATTTCACCATCGGCAACTTCTATAACTTCGAGTAATGAAGCTAATTTCTCGTTTTGCAGCAAAACCGTCAATTCGTATGGTGCGACGAATGATTGTTTCATTTCATAAACCATTACCTGTTTGTCACCAAAGATCCAATGGTTTCCCTGATGAAGGACATCTTTTAATTTTCTGTTATGCAATACCAAACCTACTTGGTATGCATCGATTTGTACATTTTTAATCATAATTATTGCATTTTAATTGATACTCATTATAAAAAAGCAAACTGTTTATCCTTTTTTAAAACGGAGGAACATTTGTGAGCCGTACTTTAAAACTGCTTTCCGATAGTCTCCGAATCAACTTAAAAGCCGAATCGTCATATCGGGAATTAGAATCACTGTATCGGATCTATCCCTGCCACTACTGGTCTTATCAAAGTGCATCATTCCAACTATGTTGGTAGCTGCTGATAAATCCAGCTTGCTTTCTTTGTTACATCATTTTAAAGAGTGATGTTGCTCTGAATTACAGATTAAAAGTCTGCAAGGTGACATCCACTGTCAAACCGAACCAAATCGGTGTAGGATTCGAACCTACGTAACCTCTATTGTTCTAACCAACTGAACTACCGCATTACTGCGAGTGGGAATCGAACCCACGACCCATAGAGTTATGGTTGGATGTTTTATGGAAAACCTTCCAGAAACCTTCACAAGCTGGACAGGAAAACATAATGCCTTTCGGCAAAGCTTCCGGCAATGGTGCTATTAGAAACACGCAACACGGCTTGTTGATATTTTTAAAAATCGTTGTTTCAATGAACTGAACAAAGATTTCAAACGAACTGCGCAATTATTTAGCGTAGGATGAAAAAGACCGCTCGTTCCTCGATGCAAGAGCCAAGATCGCTGCGCTGAAAGATCGCTCTTGCGTCGCTGCTAGAGCAAAGACCGCTGCGCTGAAAGATGCGAGACCATTCCTGTATTTAGTGGAAGTAGCAGGATTTGAACCTGCTAAGTACAAAGACAACAGATTTACAGTCTGCCCCAACCCACCCGTTGGCGTACTTCCAAAATTTGTCTGGGAAGCAGGACTCGAACTTGCAACCTCCCGCGTCCAAGGCGGGTAAACTACCAACGTTATCTTCCCAGTTTGTGGCTCATTTGGTTTTCAATTTTCCGGGAGACAGCCGGTAAATTGATGCCCTTATGAGCCGGTTCCTTTCTAAGAACTTGGTGATTCCGGAAGGATTCGAACCTTCAGCCTTCTGCTTCGTAGGCAGATGCTCTGTCCTGTTGAGCTACGAAATCATACAAATAAAAAAAAGCACCTCGTGAAAGGTGCTTTTAAATTAGTAACAGACGTAATCTGTCAGCAATGCGGTCGCACCTGTTTCGTTAAATCAAATCGGAAATCCTTTGCCGGCAGAATCGGCAGTGATTGTGATTGGTTTGTATGTTGATATGTATTCATAATGCTATTTTTAAAATTCGTTGAACAATAATGTTGAACGATATTGTTTAAATTTCTGTCGCAAAGGTAATGTCAAGAAAATGTAACTTCCAAATCTTTTTTAAATTTATTTTACTAAAAATCAATTAGTTACATTTAAAAATAAGCATAGAAATTCCTGTCCGAATATCCGGATATAGCTTCAAATTATTCAAATGACTGTCTCTCATTCGGTTATTCGGAAGTGTGTTATTTTGTTATTTGCTTACTCATTAAACATTTTAAATGTATTTTTTTTCATTTATTTTTTCAATTGTGCCTTAAAATAAAAAAGCGCCCCTGTTTGTAAGGGCGCTTTCTTGTATCTGTATTTAAATTCTGTCTACATTTTATATGTAAAATCACTTAAATCTACACTTCGCCCAGGATATGCAAACGGAAATCGCTCTGCGCTGCAATCAGAATATTGTTTTAGTAACAGTGATGTATGAATTGTATTTTTCATTTCGGGGACAAATATAGTTTTTTTAGAAGAAAGATCGCTGCGCTTCTATAACAAAGAGTAAAGACAGACTTAGTATTCAAACCGTTCTTCTTTTGCACAGAGTTCTTGCAGCGAGGAACGAGCGGTCTTGCTTCTAGCAGCGCAGCGGTCCTTCTTCTAATCTTCTCGACTCCCATCATCGGCCATTCGTACCATTTTCGGAGTGAATTTCGCAACTACATCCACCAAATCCTGTTGTGACGCCATCACCATATTGATATCTTTATAGGCCATTGGAGCTTCGTCTAATCCTGCGCCAATTAAGGTTACACCATGTTCCTGCAATATTGATTGCATTTGATTATTGGTAATTGTCTTAATCGCCTGCGTACGGCTCATTTGTCTTCCTGCACCATGGGAAGCCGAATTAATTGCATTCTCTTCACCTTTACCTCTTACCAAAAATCCTGGTGCCGTCATACTTCCGGGAATGATTCCCATTACGCCTTTTCCGGCAGGAGTTGCTCCTTTTCTGTGTACGATTACTTCTTCCCCATTCCAGATTTCTTTCCATGCAAAGTTGTGATGGTTTTCGACTTTAGCCAAAATTACTGCGCCCAAGGCTTTCTGCATCTTATTGTGGATGATTTCATGACAGGCAGATGCATAATCTCCGGCAAGGTTCATTGCCATCCAATATTCTTTTCCGGCTTCTGAATCCATATCAAGATAAGCGAGGTTCTTTGCAACTTCAGGCAATTTACACAAGTCTTTTGCGAGCTTTGTATAATGGCCTGCTACAGTTGCGCCAAATCCTCTCGAACCCGAATGCGTTAATAATGCTACGTATTTACCTTTTGGGATATTTAAAACAGTATCGTCTTTTTCAAATTCAAGAATACCGAATTCAACGAAATGGTTTCCTCCTCCCGATGAACCTAATTGTGACCACGCTTTGTCTTTCAGGTTTCGTACAAACGAATTCATATTAAATGTGTCATTCTCTAACACTGTGTGATCAGAACGGTATTGTCCGTGGTAACCGTGACCTGCACCAAATTTGGAATGATTAAGCAATTCTTTTTCGAATTTATCTTTGTTTTCATAGTAGAACGACTCCGGAATATCATAAACAGATAACGCCATTCTACAACCAATATCAACACCAACACCATACGGGATTATTGCGTTTCTGGTTGCCAGAACACCACCAATTGGAAGTCCGTACCCTTGATGCGCATCCGGCATTAAAGCGCCTGCAACCGTTACCGGTAATTGCATCGCGACTTTCATTTGGTTGAACGCACCTTGCTCAATATGATCAGAACCATACGCAACAAAATCAGGCGGTGCTTGGTTTAAGGTAATAAAATCTTCAGGTTTCTCATTTGATTTTTCAATAAGTGCCGATGCCAGTTTCCCGAATAAACCGTTGTCAAGATAATTTTCAGGCGCGGCCAAAACGTTTTTGTACTGCTGAATCATCTCGTCACGGGTAAAACCGTTTCTTTTCTTATTTACCTTTAATGCAACGCCAATTACAGTACCTTCGGGATAACCCATTTCAAGTAATTCAAATCCATTGATTGGTGTGTTCATGTTTTCTTGTTTTTAAATTCTGAAGCAAAGGTTTTATGTTAGTGCGCAATTATTTTGCGTAGTTCTTTTTAATTATTTTAAATGTTGAATTTTAAATTATAAATTGCACCAAATCATTTAAACTTTCTAAGTTGTCTCAAAACAAAAACGCCCTGATCCGCTATAAAACAATAGATAAATGCCTTCAAAACCAGTATCGTAAATGGACATTGGAGGATTTAATGGATGCTTGTTCAGATGCCTTGTATGAATACGAAGGTAAAGAAAACCCGATAAGCAAACGTACTACGCAACTCGACATACAAACAATGCGGAGTGAAAAGCTTGGGTATAATGCGCCTATCGTAGTTTACGAAAAACGGTATTATAAGTATGAAGACGAAGATTTTACGATTACCGATATTCCGTTGACGGAAACCGATATAAATGTACTGACAGAAACTGTTTCAATGCTAAAGCAATTTAAGGATTTCTCGCTTTTTAATGATGTATCTGATATTTTGCAACGGCTTGAAGATAAGATTTATGCTGAAAAATCGCATACTAAGCCTGTAATCTACCTAGACAAGAATGAAAATCTAAAAGGTTTGCATTGGCTGGAAACGCTATATCAGGCGATTATAAAGAAAGTCGTTTTGCTTGTTACCTATAAATCGTTTAAATCAAAGGGCGAGCAAAGTTTTTCCTTTAGTGCGTTTGCGCTTAAGGAATACAATAACAGGTGGTTTCTAATTGGAAAACGCAGGGAAAACGGTCCTTTGAGTAATCTGGCGCTGGACAGGATTCTTGCAGTTGATTTCGATTTTAATTTGCCGTATATCGAGAATAATTTTGATGCAGAGCTATTCTATAAGGATGTAATTGGCGTAACTGTAAATCAGGGATTGCGCGCTGAAAAGATCGAACTTTGGATTGATGCTGAAAATGCACCATATGTAATTACGAAACCATTTCATCATTCCCAAGAAATTGAGACGCAAAACGAGGACGGAAGCATTATCATCAGCCTGAGGCTCAAAACAAACTATGAATTTGAACGTATACTTTTAGGTTTTGGCTGCGGATTGAAAGTCATCGCTCCCGAAAAACTGCAAAAGCGGATAGTATGGCAACTAACACAAGCAATTGAAAGGTACGATTGAAAGAATGCTGCGATGCAACGCTGCTCCAAATTTAAGAACACAAAATATGAGTATATTTACTTATCATTTAGTCCAACTTTCACTTTTTAAGGCGTTGAAAGTTATGCTTTCACCATTGAATCCAAAAAAATGTGACGGCTTGATACATGCCGAAACGATGTCGACAATGGTTTTAGGTTCGGCTATTTTTTCAAAATCCAGGTTTTTATCCAATGAGATCATCGTTTTTGCGCAATGGAAAAATGAAGAAGCCTTCGATGATTTCATCAAAAATGACGCATTAGGCAAACTACTTTCAAAAGGATGGTATACCAAACTGGGGTTTATCCGGCAATGGGGAAGTATTTCCGGTTTCGAAATTCCACAAATTACTAAAGCGCTTCCCGAGGATCAACCGGTGGTTGCAGTTACAATTGCCCGGATGAAATATACTCAAATTCCACGTTTCCTACGTTGGGGGCGACCTGTTGAGAAGTTAGTCCGCGATCATCCGGGTACTACGCTATCTTTAGCATCTATCCGCTATCCAAATACCATTTCAACCTTTTCCATCTGGAAAACACAAAAAGAAATGACCGATATGGTGAAAGGGCATAGTAATGTTCCGCAACCTAAAAGACATTCTGATGCTATGAAAGAACGCAATAGAAAAGATTTCCATTTTGAGTTCACCACGTTACGGTTCAAGCCTGTTTCCGAATTTGGTACCTGGAAAGGCAAAAGTAATTTAATCCCAAAAACTCAAAACCAATAATGGCCTTAGCCTATTCGATGCAGCAATTTCAGGATTGGTTCACACAGCAATGGGTGATCCTTAGGGGAAGAAAAATCAATCCAGATGATTATCCATGGCTCATGGCGCCATTCGGAGAGTTAAACGGAATTGGAGAAGATTTTATCTTTCAGCTAGCAAAAAAAGAAAATTTAATTGTTAGACGGAACTGCAGCCAAACCGGATTATTGACTTCCATCAATTCACTTAAATTAAATGAAAGCGACATCTATAAATTATCCGGACAGGTGATTGATTTCTATGAAAATACTTCCGAATACCAATTGCAGTTTAGTGTAAAATGGAATCCGTTTTTTAAAGTATTCGGATATTTTGTAAACCGGCTTTTCAGCCAGAGAATTAACCAGTTGAATATCCCAACATCAAATATTCAGGATTCGGAAGTTTTAAAAAGTGAAATTATCCAACTACTTGATTCCAAAACTGAAGAAGTAAAATATACAATTTGGCTGCGGAAATTTGTATCAACAGGAAAGGTAATCTATTCCGGGATTTACGGAAGCTGTAAAATACCTTCGGGACAAACCTGTATAAAAGCGGTATTTCCATTGCCAAAAGGAAATGCTACTGTGATCATGAAACCGAGTATTGGCCAGAATAACGAACTTATCCTGGATTCTTCAGGAAAGAAATTTGGGGATGCAGGATTTTACTTTTTACTAAATGATGCAGAAAATAATCATTGGGCTCAATTTATTCAATCATTTACCGATACACTTACCGTGGGCGAAGCCGATGGATTGTTAACTGCAAAACAAACATTAAAGCTTTGGAATTTCCAGGTTGCAGCGTTTAATTATACAATAAAATCGAAGAATTTCCTGATTGACAAAACGGATATATTAAAGTATATTGCAACAGAAAATGCCGAAGATGCAAATGGCAATAAAAAAAATAAAGAATGAAACCAATTACCCGATTAACAATAATTAGCTTTTTAGTTTCCGGGTTAACTTTTGCCGCTTTAAGCGCGGGTATGGATTACTATGACGGTATGGAATTCCAGATTTGGAGATTTATATTTAGAGCTTCTGTTTTCGGGCTGTTTATGGCTTTACTGTTCCGATACAACTTCAAGAAAAACGAAGCTTCAAAAAATAAATAGTTCCAGCAGTAAAGCGTATTTCAATTTATTCTGGATTTTGCCATTTGTCGTAATTTCTGTTCCTCCTGCCAAATTCTCACAAGTACGGGCTGTGTTACTTTCTTTCCTCTTGCAGCACAATAATCTTGACTCTTTAAGCGAGGAATGAGCGACCTCCCAAATTTTAACACAAATACTATGCGTGCATAATAAATTTTCATTATCTTTGACATAATAACGATATCGTTGTCGCACTTTTATGAAAGACAAAACAATAGATTACATTCTCCGTGCAACCTGGCAAGCCGTAGCCAGAATGTACAATGAAGAAGCTTCTAAATTTGAAGGCTCCATGGCTATTGGTTTTGCATTGCTAAGCATTGATAAAGAGGTTGGAACACCTTCTACTTATATAAGTAATCGTATGGGTATGGAAGCTACAAGCCTAACTCGTACCTTAAAAACAC
>CAZSDN010000039.1:21824-23326 GCA_964605595.1 uncultured Flavobacterium sp.
GGATTAATTATACGCAAAAAGAATCCCGAAGACGGCCGTGGCGTACTCATTTACCTAACCGATTTAGGAAAACAAATGCGAGAGCAATCCAGAAGCACCGTACTTAAATTCAACGAAGTAGTCAAAAACAATATCACTGAAGAAAAATTGAACCACTTCATCGAGGTTTCAGAAATTATAAACGAACTTATTTCAGAGAAAAGAATATTTTCCGAAGACAAATAAACAATACAAAATATGAAGCGAACAATCAAAAAAGTGGCGGTAGTCGGATCCGGAATTATGGGATCGGGAATCGCATGCCATTTTGCAAACATCGGTATCGAAGTGTTGCTTTTGGATATTGCGCCAAATGAACTCACTGACATCGAAACCAAAAAAGGCCTCACGCTTGACAATAAATTAGTACGAAACCGCATCGTAAACGAGCATTTGGCAAACGCACTCAAGTCGAAACCCTCGCCTATCTACCACCAAAAATTCGCCAGCCGAATCACCACCGGAAACACAACCGACGATATGGCTAAAATTGCTGCTGTCGATTGGATTATTGAAGTAGTCGTAGAGCGTCTTGACGTAAAGAAAATTGTTTTTGAACAGATTGAGAAGTTCCGCAAACCGGGAACATTAGTAACTTCAAACACTTCAGGGATTCCAATTCACTTCATGAGCGAAGGCCGCAGCGAGGATTTCCAGCAGCATTTCTGCGGAACGCATTTCTTTAATCCGGCACGTTACCTGAAATTGTTTGAGATCATTCCGGGACCAAAAACGTCTAAACATGTATTGGATTTCCTCAATAATTACGGAGAGCAATTCCTTGGGAAAACTTCGGTTGTAGCTAAAGACACTCCGGCGTTTATCGGAAACCGTATAGGAATCTTCGGAATCCAGAGCTTGTTCCACCTCGTAAAAGAAATGAATCTGACAATTGAAGAAGTCGATAAATTAACCGGGCCAGTTATCGGCCGCCCAAAATCAGCTACTTTCAGAACAGTCGATGTTGTCGGATTGGATACGCTCGTCCATGTTGCAAACGGACTCTACCAAGGTGTTCCAAACGACGAAGCACACGATCTATTCAAGCTACCTGATTTCATCAGCAAAATGATCGAAAACAAATGGCTGGGCTCAAAAACCGGTCAGGGATTCTATAAAAAAGAAGGAAAGGAAATCCTTTCACTCGATTTAAATACAATGGAATACCGTGCGGCAAAGAAAGCCAACTTTGCTACGCTCGAGTTAACCAAAACAATAGACAAGCCAATCGACCGCTTTAAAGTTCTTGTAAAAGGAAAAGACAAAGCGGGCGAATTCTACCGTAAGAGTTTCGGGGCAATGTTTGCCTACGTATCGAACCGCGTTCCTGAAATCACTGACGATCTTTACAAGATTGACGATGCCATGAAAGCGGGTTTCGGTTGGGAAAACGGACCGTTTGAAATATGGGATGCAATCGGCGTTCAAAAAGGAATCGAACTCCTAAAAGCCGAAGGTTTAAC
>CAZSDN010000040.1:0-4946 GCA_964605595.1 uncultured Flavobacterium sp.
GGCTTCAATACGCCCATACTTAAACTCTTTTTTACCTTTTGTGGTAATGCGCGTTGAAGTATACTTTTCGCCGTCTTTTTTGGCTGTAATTACAAGGTTTCCATCAACCAGTTTATGGTTGTCTTTTGTATAAAGCTGGCGTTCATTATTTCCCCAGCCGCAATTTGGGCAACCGTTCCCTAGTTCATAATTCCACACTTTTTCGTCGAGGGTTTTTCCGTTAAACTCTTCCGACCAAACCAGTTTTCGTTTGGTTTGTTGTGCAAAGCCAAAATTTCCGATCAGTAATAACAATACAAGTTTTTTCATGATTCTTAATTTGTGTATTTGAAATCTGTTCCTAATGTTGCATCAGAATTTCCTCCGATAAAAACTTTGAAATCGCCATCTTCTGCTTCCCATTTATTGTTTGCGGTATAAAATTCAATCAGCTTGCTGTCAATATCAAATGAAACATTTTTAACCTGGTTTGGCTCGAGTGCAATCATTTCGAAGCCTTTCAGTTCCTTTACCGGGCGTGTTGTGCTTCCAAAAAGATCCCGGATATACATTTGCACCACTTCTTTACCGGAAACTTTTCCTGTATTTTTCACATCAACGGAAACCGTTACTTTTTGATTTCCTGAAAATGAAGCGTTACTGATTTTCAGGTTGGAATACTCAAATTTTGAGTAGCTCAATCCATACCCGAAAGGATAAAGCGGCGAATTCTTTTCATCGCCATAATGCGACCAGAAAACTTCTTCGCCTTTATCATCCGGCCTTCCGGTATTTTTATAATTGTAATAGATTGGCAATTGACCAACGCTTCGAGGAAACGACATTGGCAACTTTCCGCTTGGGTTGTAATCGCCGTAAAGCACTTGAGCTATGGCATTTCCGCTTTGCGTTCCAAGCTGCCAGCCTTCAACAATTGCGGGAATATTTTCTGCAGCCCACGGAATCGTTAACGGGCGGCCATTATTTAATACCAAAACAATGTTCTTGTTTACTTTATGAACCGCCTCAAGTAATTCCTGTTGCAAGCCCGGAAGATCCAGATTAGTCCTGCTTCTTCCCTCACCGGTCTGGAATCCGACTTCTCCAAGAACCATCACTACAACATCGGCATCTTTAGCAGCCGAAACCGCTTCTGTGATTCCGGTTCTGTCAGTTGTATTGATTTTGGTTTCAAGCGTGAAAACCGGAGTTCCGATAGCCAGGTTTACGCCTTTCTCAAATACAATTTTGTTGCCGGTATATTTTTGCATTCCTTCAAGCACAGAAACTGCTGTTCCGTCTTTTGAATTTCCTCTCCAGCCGCCAAGCGGACTGCTTTTATCGTTTGCCAAAGCACCGATTAATGCAATTTTCTGCCCCGATTTCTTAAGCGGAAGCAACTCATTATCGTTCTTTAAAAGCACAATTGATTTTTTTGCCATATCCAAAACCCCGTCGTGGAATTCCTTCTTTCCTACCGTTGCTTTTTCACGGGCTTCGTTGCAATACTTGTATGGATTTTCAAATAATCCCATTTCGAATTTTACACGTAAAATCCTTCCGGCAGCTTCATTGATGACGCTTTCTTTAACTTTGCCTTCTTTAACTAAAGCAGCAAGATGTTCAACATATAAATACGATTCCATATCCATGTCGGATCCTGTATTGGCAGCAATTTCAGCGGCGTGTTTTCCGTCTTTGGCATAACCATGAGCAATCATTTCGCCCATTGAACCCCAATCGGTGACAATAAAACCTTTGAAGTTCCATTTTTCTTTCAGGAGCTCGCGCTGAAGAAAAGAACTTCCCGTTGCCGGTATGCCGTCGATCTCATTGAATGCATTCATAAAACTTCCAACACCTGCATCAACAGTAGCTTTAAAAGGAGGTAAAATAATGTTATGAAGTGTTGATGTACCAATGTCAACGGTATTGTAATCGCGGCCCGATTCGGCTAAGCCGTAAGCTGCAAAATGTTTTGCACATGCAAGGATTGTTTTAGCGCTGTCATAATTTTCGCCCTGAAAACCTTTTACTCGCGCATAGGCAATCTTGCTTCCAAGAAACGGGTCTTCCCCGGCGCCTTCCATTACGCGTCCCCAGCGGGCATCACGAGTAATGTCAACCATAGGTGCGAAAGTCCAGTTGATCCCAACTGATGCGGCTTCTTCAGCAGCAATGGCGGCAGATTTCCGTATAGCCTCCAAATCCCAACTTGCAGATTCTGCCAAAGGAATAGGACTTATGGTTTGATAACCATGAATAACATCATATCCAAAAAGCAGTGGGATACGCATCCTGGTTTCTTCAACGGCTATCTTCTGTAAGGCTTTTACATCCTTTACGCCAACAACATTAAGCATTGAACCTACCCAACCTTTTTTCAAATGATCATATTTCTTGGCCGCGGCTCCGTCTTTTGGAACCGGCCCGGTCACTTCCCAAAAACCGTTGTACTGGTTCATTTGACCGATTTTTTCTTCGAGTGTCATCAACTTAAGAATTGAATCTACCCGTTGTTCAACCGGAACCTGTTTTTTAACAATTTTTGATTTTTTTTGCGCTACCGCAACCGATGAACCAAAGAGCGCAAACGCTACACTCACAATCGAGATGTATAAAAGCTTTTTTGTCATGTTTTTATTAATAAAGAGGCTGGTATGAGCTACCAGCCTCAGAATTGGTATTTAGTTGAATGGCCTATTGATAAACTCTTACGTAGTCTACCTCCATAGCTGATTGATTAAATGCGGCGTCAATGTTTCCTCCGAAAGTTCCGCCCATTGCTACGTTCATGATTAAAAAGAAATCAGCGTTGAAAGGCGAGCTGGAAACATTGGCATATGAATGGTACAATACATCGTCAACATAAAACTTGATTGATGTGGCGCTCCATGTTATGCTATAAATATGGAATTCGGTCGATGCATTCGCAATTGTCCTTGTATTCGTATTTGCATTCCCGCCTGAATTCCCCGGATAGTGAAGCGTTCCATGAATTACGTTTTGTTGGTTTCCGACGTGTTCCATAACATCAATTTCTCCACATCCCGGCCATGTGTTTGTTGCATAATCTTGGCCAAGCATCCATAGTGCCGGCCATGTTCCGCCGCCTGTTGGAAGTTTTGCGCGGAATTCTACTTTTCCGTATTTGAATTCAAATTTATTTTCAGAAACAAGTCGGGCAGAAGTATATTGAGAACCGCTCATATTTTGTTTTTTTGCGATGATTTTCAAAACTCCTCCTTCGACAACTGAATTTTCGGTACTATTGGTATAATACTGAGATTCCTGATTTCCCCAGCCGCCTGCGCCAAGGTTATAACTCCATTTTGTTGCATCTGGTGGGCCGTCAACCTCAAATTCATCCTGCCAAACCAAATTTGTAAAATTGTCATCGTCACCGCCACCGCCTTGAACAGGCTTTTGGGTAGTGAAGGTATGGTACCAGGCAAGTGTTGGATCTCCACCCATAATCGCCCGAACAACCATTCTGTTTTCGGTAATTGTAAGGATTTCGTATGAAGTCTGTGCAATGTAGTACCCCATGAAGCCTCCGTCAGAAAAAGTCATCACAGTTCCTCTTTTCAGGTTTGCCGCAACTTTCGATTCAGAAGGAGAAAGCAATACATTTTTCACTCCTGTTACGTTATAATCCAAACATAAATCTGAACCGCCAGCTCCACCACCAACACTTAGGAAAGAAGCATTAAAGAAGGTTCTTCCACCATTGTTCAATTCATATTTAAGAGCATTTCCATCCATAGAAAATGTAAGCTCATTATCGTAAAGACAGCTACTGTCTGGCGAACCTGCTTTTTCAAAAGGAGCGGCCTGGTAGTGTTTTCCCCAGTAATTAACCGTGCCATCATCATCATTAGGCCCAACACCTAAATGCCCTACTTCGTTTGCAGCGAAATACCATTTTTTAGACGTACCGCCTGTTAGCAAGTCTTTAGCCGTTTCGTCATCAAAATCACTTTGTACGGTAATTTCAAATGTCGTACTTGAAGAAACACCACCGGTTCCGTTTGCCAAAACTGTAACATTATAAGTGTTAAGCCCAGGCTGGGTAAAACGTTTTAGTGTTTTTCCGTTTGCAGAAATAACATTCGTTCCGTCGCTAAAAATGTATTTATAAGAGATCCCGTTTGTAGATGTTGCGGTAAAATTTACCAATCCGCTTCCATCTCCATTTGGATGCGCGTCATCTTTACCAACAATCACTGCCGTTACCTGAAGTCCGCCCGGCGCATTGATGTCGCCAAAAGTATGATCGTCATCCTGACATCCTGCAAAGGCGAGCAACATTGTAATCGCGATTGCTGTTTTCCTGATTATATTTTTCATTTTCATAGTTAATTTGAAAGGTTTATGTCGTCAAAATAATAAGTTCCAGCTGTACCAAAACCAAAGTTGAAGAATAATACAACTCTCTGATAATTGTTCGCATTTGGTGCCGCAGAAAAATCATAAGTAAGCTCTTCCCATTGATTTGCAACGGTTGTTGTAGCATCAATTTCAATATTAGCCGAATTAGGAAGGTTTTCCAGTTTCATTTTTACAATAATTCCGGCCTGAGGAGACCATACTTTTACTTTCAGCTTATGCATTGAAGAAAAATCGATTGGCTGTTCTAGTTCAATAAATGCACCGGCCCATGTTTCTGAACCTCCGTTTTTAATGTGCCTTCCGACTTTAGCAGAAGTATTGATCCCGTTTGACTGAGGATTATCGATTACAGAAGCATTTGCGCCACCGAAACCGTTAAATGTGTAAGTAAGCGAATTGTCTTCAAATGTCAACGGAATAGTAACCTGAGGTAATCCGCTGATTTGCCTGATGTCATCGAAGTAGAAATTTGAACCCGTTCCGTTGTTTCCGAAATCATAAAAAACAACTACTCTTTGCAAATCACTTGAACTGCTTACGCCTGAAAAATTAAAAGTAAGCGTTTCCCAGCCGTT
>CAZSDN010000040.1:4956-22010 GCA_964605595.1 uncultured Flavobacterium sp.
GTAACCGCGTCAACTTCAGTTGCTATGGTATTGTTGTTCAAGTTTTCTAACTTTAATTTCACGATTTTCCCTGCGGCCGGAGAGTACGTTTTGATCGTAATAAGCTTCATTACAGAAAAATCGATTATCTCGTCTAAGGGGAAAGAGGTTCCCGCCCAAACTTCGGCACCAGCATTTTTGAAAATCCTACCAACTTTTGAACTTGTGTTGATTCCGCCAGGAACAGGATTGTCGATTACAGAAGCATTTACGCCTCCAAAATCCCCAAATGCTACAGAAGCCGACTCAAATGTTACCGGAAGAACCAAAGGATCCAAAACGGTCACTGTTGCCGTTTCCTCAGATGTCGCAGCACCACCGCTAAAAGCAACAACTCTGACGGTATATGTCCCAACAGCCGAATATGTATGTGTAACAGATTGCCCTTCGTTAAACTGAACCGGAGTTTGTGATGGATCTTCGCCAAAGTAAATTTCGAAATATGTTTCAAAATTTGCTTTTGCAGTAAAGCTTTTTTGGTATGCGTTTCCGCTTACATCTGAAGCAATAATCTCCAATTCTGTTGGAGCGATGAAAGAAACTGTCAGGTTTTGCTTGTATTCAGACTGAAGCCCTGTAATTCCATGGGCAACGATTCTTACTTCATAAACACCTTCTTGGTAAACATGCTGGATTCCGCCTTGTGAAGGAGTCATGATAGCAGGTTCAGCCGTTCCGTCTCCAAAATAAACATCATAAGATGTAGCACCTTCGCTTGTGGGATAAATCGTTACTTTTCCCGAATTATCCTGCGTAATAGTGAACAGTGCCGATAAATTTGCCGGAGCCGTTACACCATCCAAGGAAACGTTACCGCTATCTTCCTGTGTGCAACTAAATAAAATCGCCACAAGAATAATGCTGAAATAATATTTTAAATTTTTCATATTTTATAGTATTAATATCCAGGGTTTTGAGTCCAGTTTCCGTTTGAAAACTGCATTTCTTCCAATGGAATTGGGAATAATTCATTTTTTCCTGCAGTGAAACCTTCTATTTCCTGAGCAGCTTTACCTGTTCTTACCAAGTCGAAGAAACGATGTCCTTCACCAACAAGTTCAACACGCCTTTCTGCATAAATAAGATCTGTTAATGCGGGCCCGGCCGCCGTTATGTCGTGATTAAGGTCTCCAAAGGCACGGCGCCTAACCTCATTAAGATAAGTTCTTGCCTGAGCATCTCCAAGTCCGCCACGGTTGTAAGCTTCGGCAGCCATCAACAATACATCCGCATATCGGATAGAGCGGTAATTGTTTGGATTTGTAAGGTTTTGGTCACCAATGTTAGAATCTCCTTTTCTTGGCAAATACTTTCTGTTGAAGTAACCCGTATGTTTAAATCCGGTTCCGTAAGTAGCATTATTTGCAGCGGCAAAAGCTACGATGTCAAGAATAGCGACATCTTTTCTGTTATCGCCTACTTCAAAAGCATTTACTACTTCGGCTCTTGGAACATTGAAACTGAATCCGGAATCATATAAAGGCCCGGTGTAATTACGGATACCGTTGAAACCTACGGCAACGTTTCCTTCGCTACATTGAAGACAATCAAATCCGGCTCCTTCAGCATCAGAATATTGTACTTCAAAAACAGACTCAACGTTGTTCTCGGTGTTGTTTTCAAAAATCGCATTGTAATTTGAAACCAGCGAATAGGAGTTTGACCCGATAAGGTTATCCAAAACATTGGCAGCCTGAAGGAATTTATTTTGATACAAATATACTTTTCCTAAAAGTGCCTGTGCTGCGCCTTTAGTAACTCTTCCTGTCTGGGCAGGAATCGGGTTTACATTATCGATTGCAAATAATAGATCTGCTTCGATAGCTGCATAAACTTCTTGTACAGAAGCTCTTGGCAAAACAGTAATATCGGTTGGAGAAAAGCGTTTGTCGCCTTTGATCGGAACCGGGCCAAACCATTTTACCAATTCGAAATAGTAATAAGCCCTAAGGAAACGAGTCTCACCGATTACCTGATTTTTATTGGCAAAATCAGTTTTGTCTTTGAACTCCATGATGTAGTTGCAACGGTTTACTCCGGCAAACATCCAGTCCCAAAGGTTTTTCAGATTTGCGTTTACGGGAGTATGCGTCATGTCGTCAATTTGCTGGAAACCGATAACGTCAGTAGCGCTTTCTCCGCCTGAAGCCGTATTATCTGAAGCAATTTCTCCAAGCATTACGTTAAGATAAGTTGATTGCAGCAAATCGTATGCTCCGATGAGTGCCTGGTTGTAATCGGCTTCAGAATTGAAATAATTCTCTGAATCAATCGCATAAACCGGTGCACGCTGTGTAAATTCATCACTACACGAAAAGAATAACGTGGTGAAAAGTACTGGTATTAAAATATATTTTTTCATTGCAGTTGTATTAAAATTGAAGGTTTACGCCTAACATATAGGTTCTTGCAGCCGGATAAGTTCCGTTGTCGATACCGCCGCCAATTGGAGCAGCGCTAACAGCAGCCGGATCATATCCTTTATACTTTGTGAAAGTGTAAAGGTTGTTTACACCTGCATACAGTCTCAATTTTGAGATTCCGGCTTTACTGGTAAAATCAGGGCTTACAGTATATCCCAACTGTACGTTTGTAATTCTTAAATAAGATCCGTCTTCAACAAAATAACTCGAAAATACATTATTTGAAGTCGCCGCTGTTGTAACCCTTGGAACTGAATTGCTTGTTCCTTCGCCGGTCCAACGATCAAGTACATAGTTTAAGCGGTTTACATCAGAAAGCGTTCTTTCATAGTTGCGAACGATTTCGTTTCCTATTGAAGCATAGGTAAATGCCGCGAAATCAAAGTTTTTGTATTCAAGCTTGAAATTGAAGCCCATAATCATATTGGGAATCGGGCTTCCCAAATCGGTTCTGTCATTAGTATCGATTATGCCATCGCCATTCAAATCTTTATAACGAATGTCTCCTGGTGAAGCTTCGGCTCCCAAAGCAAGTTGCGAAGGATGCGCGTCAATTTCTGCCTGATTCTGGAAAATCCCGTCAGCTTGATACCCGTAGAAATAGCCAAGCTCTTTTCCTTGTTCCATTCTGGCCGGAGCCGGCTGGCCTACGCCAAATGAGCCGCCTTCAAAATATTTTGACTCGCTTCTGATTTCTGTAACCTTATTATTGATTGTAGTGATATTATAGTTTACATCAATTTTAAAATCATCAGATAATTTATCCGAATAAGTTACGGCAAATTCAAGTCCGCTGTTTCGTGTTGTTCCCGCATTAACCGTTGGGTTACCACTACCTGGAGCACCGCCTCCTGCAATTCCTGAAACAGGCAGGAACTGGATCAACAATCCATCTCTCACATCATTATAATAATCCGTCACCAGAGTAAGCTTGTCGTTAAAAAGATTGATATCAAGACCTAAATCGAATTTTTTACCTTTTTCCCAAACTATTCCGGGATTTGCCAATACTCCAATCGCGGTTCCGTTAACGAGTGCTCCGTCAAATACATAAGTCGCTTCACCCGTTAGTAAAGATGCATAACGGTTTGCCCCGATCTGGTCGTTCCCAAGGCTACCGTAACTCGTCCTAAGTTTCATGAAGTTTACTATGTTTCCTTCTCCAAAAAAGTTCTCTCTTGATATAACCCATCCTGCGGTCATCGATGGGAAATAAGCTACTGTATTTTCAGGCCCGAAATAGGTTGAAGCATCACGGCGGTATAATCCTGAAACCAGGTATTTTCCTTGGAAATCATACTGAATCCTTCCAAAATGCGAATTTCTTCTGTTATCATAATTATACGATCCTACATCCCGCCCTTCGCGGAAACCGAGCACTAATGAAATATCAGCATATTCCCATGAATTATAAGGAACATCATAGCCGGAAGCATTTAGACCACTACCCCATTCTTTAAAAACGGTCGTTCCAAGCGTTGCAGTAAAGTTGTGGTTCTCGGCAATCGTTGTTTTATATGTAGCGAATAAATCGAGTGAATAGTTGTGGTCTTCTGATTTTGATTGGTCAACACGGCTTCTTGTCACGTTAAATACTTTTCCTGAACCATAGTCGATTTCTTTGGCAAATGTTTTTCCACGCCCGTTTCCGGTGTTAAAACCGATGCGCCCTGTAAAAGTCAATCCTTTTATCACTTCATAATCTACACCAAACGTACCGTTAAGTTTTTTATATCCACCGTCGTTATAAGTATTTTCCAATTGCGCTAACGGGTTGATAATTTCGATCCCCAATCCAGGAGTATTTGGAATTAAAGTGAAATCGCCATTAGCATCATATGGAGAAAGTGTCGGAGGCGCGTTTAATCCGTTGAATAAAACCGAACCTAATCCATTGTCGTTAAATCCTCTCGAAGCATACGAAGAATAAATAACATTGGTGTTTATCTTGATCTTTTCGGTAAGATCGAAACCAAGGGCGATCCTGGCAGTATTCCTTTTAAAATGCGCTTTATTGTATTCGCCTATGGTTCCTTCCTGAGTAAGGTCGGAAGCGCTTATCGCATAAGTTGTTTTTTCGGTACCGCCGGCAATTGAGAAATCATGGCTGATTATTGGGGATGAATTTCTGAAAAGCCGATCCTGCCAATCTGTGCCTTTTCCTAATCCTGAAACATTCGGATACGGAATTTGCTGGCCGCCATTTGCATAGCTTTCATTAAGCATCAAAGCATATTCTGTAGCGTTTAGCATAGGAAGCTTTCGGCTCGCTTCCTGAAAACCTGTATATCCGTTATAAGTGATTTTCGGCTTGGTGTTTCTGCGCCCTTGTTTTGTTGTTACCAAAATGATTCCGTTTGCACCAATTACTCCGTAAATAGCAGCTTGTGAATCTTTAAGTACCGTAATTGTCTCGATGTCATTCGGATTTAAATCGCTTAAATTCCCTACGTAACCATCAATAATCGCGGTAGGGCGATTTACTTCATTTGAACCGACGCCACGGATTTTGATATCGAATCCGCTGTTTGGCGCTCCTGTTCCTGAAGAAACCAAGACTCCCGTTACTGTTCCCTGTAGCGCCTGGTCGACTTTGATAGGCTGCATTTTTTCAATGGTTTCAGCTTTTACAATTGAAACCGCTCCCGTTACTTCTCGTTTTTTCTGGGATCCATAACCAATGACTACAACTTCGTCAAGGGTTTTGTTATCCTCTTTTAAAGAAATCTGAAGGTTACTATTATTTGCCGTCACAACGTGTTCAACTGTGCCGAAACCTATATAAGTGAATTCGACGACAGTTCCGGAAGGTATTTCATTCAATGTAAAATTACCATCCAAATCAGTTGAAGTTCCTTTTGAGGAGTTTTTCACCTGAACATTAACACCGGGAATCGGTAAACCCGTTCCGGCTTCTTTTACCTGTCCGCCAATGTCATAATTTTGGGCATATCCAAAAAATGAGAGAAGCAGAAAATAAATTAATAAATAATTTGACTTCATATTAGAGTTTTTTTGTTTTCAATAAAATTAGTGGTGTAAATTAACAATCAGATAAAAATAACCACAACAAAAAACATACAATCAAAAAAATAACGGGTTTAAATTCTGAATTCGCAAAAACTACTAACGTTAACAGGATTTTAAGATTCTGTAAAATAAAAAAAAATCTTAAAAATTGTAGTACTACTTCTGCATTTACAACGGTGTTGTTGTGGTTATGTATAGGTAATTATGTTAAATGTTGTAATGTGTCAAATACCTAAAATGTACTCAACAAGGCCTTGTTCGTGCGGTAAATCCATTTTTTTTCGCAAACGATATCGTTTAATCTCAACGCTTCGCACTGAAATGTTTAATAATGGAGCTATTTCTTTAGATGACAGATTGAGCCTTAGGTAGGCACAAAGCCTTAAATCATTAGGCGTTAATGAGGAATGTTCCTGCTTTATTTTCTTCAGGAAATCTTTATCGGCATTGTTAAAAGCTTCTTTAAAGATGTTCCAGGTATCTTCTTCATTAATGTTTTTATTGATTGTCGATATAACAGATTTAATGCTCTTGTTACCCGAATCTTCTGTGGTTTTCTTTAAATCATCTTTGATTAGCGTTAAGAGTTCATTTTTTTGGATCAGGCTCATTGTCGAAACGGCCAATTCACGATTTTTGCTATCAACATCTTGTGAAAGCTGCTGATTACGGATTTTCATGAGTTGTTGTTCATTTTCCAGTTCTTTTATTTCAAGTAAAAGATTGTTCTCTTCAATAAGTTTTTCTTTCTGTTTCTGATAATAATTTTTATACGCTTTATTGATAAAATGCGCTATAACTGCTAACATTACAATATAAATCAGTACTGCAAGGTTGGTGGCATACCAAGGCTTTAATATGGTAAACTTGTAAACGGCTACATTTCCCGAATAGGAATTCCCGATTTTTGCGCGGACTTTAAACACATACGTATCCGGTGGCAGGTTTTTAAAATTAGCCGAAAAGCGTGCGTTCCACGGTGTCCATTTTTCCTGTATTCCTTCAAGCAAATACTGGTATTCCGCATTAATATATTTATTGAATTCGGGGACTGTGTATGAAAAAGTTATATTGTTCTCGCCTGAGCTGAATTCTCCTTCTTCACTTATTGGCGCAAAACTAAAACTTCCATTTTGCTTGTTCGTGGCAATATTGGTAATCGTGATGCTGTAATTGCTAAAACTAAGGTCATCAATGTTTATCGTATAATATCCATCGGTAGTTCCGATAAGATAAACTGATTTTGACACCTGGCTTATATTTTCAAAACCAAGCATTGAATTGGTCAGCGAGGCCGGGATGGGAATGGCGTTTTGCTTAAATTCTGAACTGAGTTTCCCTAATGAGAAATAATTGATGTAATTTTTTGTAAAAATCCAAAGCTTATTGGAAGCATCAACAATCATTTTTCCCGATGTATATTCGTCTTTCTCAATAACAGCGCTCAAAAATTTGTCTTTTTCAAACTGAAAGTTTTTTTGATCCAGCTTAAAAATCCCGCCTTTATAGGCATAATAGATATTTCCGTTAAATTTGGCGAGGCTTGCATTCTTGCCTTTTGGAGGCGAAGTATATTTTCTGATTTGCGTAAATTTCCTGAATTCCGCATCAGGCTGTATCCTGTAAACGCCTTTATATTCATGGCTAACGTAAACATCCGAATTATCAGCGATTTCAAAATAACGGCTCGAATAATCAAATCCGCTGATTTTATTCCTGAAAACCCATTGGTTATTGATTTTTTCCAAAACAGAAAGCCCATAATAATTCCCCTGCATCAATAGATTTTCCCGCCCGGGGATTTTTTCAAATTTCCATGTACCGGAAAACGGAAATATGTTGCGCGCAGCATTTCCCTGAACTATAAACGTACCTGTGTCATGCCCGCAAAACAAGGTTTCATCATTTACAAAAAGAGTCCAAACCTGACCTTTTGTCCCATGAATAAATTCAAAAGCATTGTTCGAATTGTAATCTTTGCAAAACAATCCTTGGTTCGTACCTATATACAATTTATTCCCGTGGATGACTGAAGCATAAACGGTTCCCAAAATTCCTGTATCATCCGAAAAGCTTTTAACAGGCGTTTGAAGGTTTATGCATGTAATGCCATTGTCAAGCCCAATCCATAAATTCTTGTCAGAATCTTCAAAAAGCGACAAAGCCGTATTGTTTCCCAAACCTTTATTTTGGGTAATATGGTATCTTATTTTTCCTTCTTTGGATAAAATAAAAACACCATTTGAAACGCAGCCCAAAGCAAAACCTCCGTCTGACAATAATTGCGTACTGTAAATACTGCTGAGATTTAACGCCGCATCGGCTTCAGTAACCCATTTTGTAATTGTGCCGCCCTGAAACCGGTAAAAACCATTGTATTGTGTCTGGATCAGAAGCCCTTCATTGTCAGAAAGTATGCCTACAATCTTGTTTGAAACCAGGATAGGATTATTGGAAATCAGGTTGCTTTTTCCGTTTTCAATCTCAAACAATCCTTCGCTGACCGTTTGGAAATAAATTGCGCTGGCTGTTGTAAATGCTTTGTTTATTGCGCTTTTTGGAGTAATTATTTTGAAATTCCCGCTTTTTGAATCATAAATATAAATTCGGTTAAGCGACTGGAAAATTACCCATTGGTCATATTGGAGAATGTTCCAGAACTGCTCATCGTCTAAAATTTTGCTTTTGATGGAATCACTTAGTGAAAAATATCTCAGTTGCCCGTTGCTTTGCCGCATCCAGTACCCAAATTCCATATAGCACCCGGTAAAGATCTTATCGCCAATTACTTTGACCGATCGAATGATTGTTTCATTTGGCGTTTTATAAAGCGTCCAGGTCGTGCCATTAAATTCGAGCAATCCTTCATTATTAGCGAAATACAAAAAATGATTCTTATCCTGGCCAATCATCCAGTTTTGGTTTCCTGCTTCATAAGTGTTGGAACTGTATTTCAGAATAGGCGGAAGCTCTTGCGAAAGTGCAGTCGAACAAAGTAAAAGAAAAAATATCCTGAATATATGTTTTGTCAAAGCCGGTAATTTTATATGGTTGAAAATTCTAAAGTAATAAAATCATCTTAATTCAAATGATTATTTCATTCAAAAAAAAAGCACGAATGTTAGGTTCGTGCTTTTTAGTTCTTATTCCTGGTTTATTGTATCACCAGTTTTTCGGTACGGGTTTTTCCGTTTATAGTCGTATTTACAATGTAAATGCCTTTGCTTAAAGAATCTACATTAAGGTTTACTTCTCTCGATCCGGGCTGGATTCTTCTTACCTGTTGCCCAATGGTATTCAAAATTGTAACTTCCTGGATATTTTCTGGAGCTACAATATTTAACATGCTTGAAGCCGGATTTGGGTACATTTTCACTTTTGAAATAACATTCTCTGAAACAGCAAGAGGCGTATCCCTGCTAAAATATACATTGTCAACGTACACATTTGCGCCGCCTGCAGCGAAAATCAACTGAGCGATATTTTGTTTAGTGATAAGGTTTATGAAATCCGAAATCGGAATATGATAAGTTATCCATTGGCCCTGGGCAGGAGAATTAAATGTTATTTCATGTTCTACGTCATCGCCGCCGCCGTGAACGGCGTTAGCACCAAAGTCAACCAGTTTTACTCTGAATTGATTAAAATTTGACGACCAGACATCTACATTAAAATGCGTCATGTTTGTAATATCTAATTGAGAAGCGATTGCTTCGATTCCGACAAAATTCAGAGCCGTGTATTTTTTCACATCGTTTCCTGCAATCTGTGTTTCTGTCATTGCCGCATCAGACCATGGCGTTCTCCATGTATCAACAGGAACATTTGTATACGTATTGCTAAACATCGATATGACCTGATTTGCTGGCAAAGTCGGATTTGGAGCTGCAACAACCGGATCAGTTGGAGCAACAACCTCATTACTGAAGTAAACATTATCAATATAAACCTTTGCGCCACTGCTTGCAAAAATCAACTGTCCGATATGTTCTTGGGATAACAATATGCTAAAATCTGAAAGCGGAATGCGGTATGTAATCCATTGGCTTTGTGCCGGGGAATTATATGTAATCTCATGTTCAGAATCATCACCGCCACCATGGACGCCGTTAGCACCAAAATCAACAAGTTTTACTTTGAAAACAGTAAAATCAGGTGACCAGACATTTACATTGAAATGTGTCATGCCAGTAATATTTAATGGAGATGCTACTGTTTCGATACCAACAAAATTCAATGCCGTATACTTTTTTGTATCATTTCCTGCAATCTGTACTTCTTCAAGATTTGCGGCAGACCAATCGGTTCTCCACGTATCTACTGCAACATTTGTGTACACGTTACTAAACATCGACATAACTTTATCAGCCGGTAATGTAGGATCTGGAGCCGCAACTGTAGGATCGGTAACCGGAGTTATTACAGTTTCAGTATTAAAGAAAACATTATCAACATATACTTTCGCATTGCTGCTGCTTATTATTATTTGAGCCACATGGTCTCTTGCCGCAAGTCCTGTAAATGATGAAAGCGGAATGTGGTATGTAACCCATTGATTTTGGGCCGGAGAATTATATACAATTTCATGTTCAGTATCATCATCACCGCCATGAACGCCATTAGCACCATAATCAACCAATTTTACTCCGAATGTAGTAAAACTTGGTGACCATACAGTAATATTAAAATGCGTCATTCCTGTAACGTTCATTGGAGTTACGGGTTCAATTCCGGCAAAAAGCAACCCAGTGTATTTTTTTGTATCATTTCCTGACACCTGAACTTCTTCCATAGTAGCCATAGACCAATCGGTTTTCCATGTAGCCATAGGAATATCAGTGTAAACATTGCTGAACATTGACATTACATCAGCCGGCGGAATAGTTGGGTTTGGAGCGCCTACAACGGGATCCGCATCAGAAACTGTACCCGCAGAAAAAGTAATGTTGTCAAAATAAACAACATTATCACCTGTACGAGTCGTAAAATCAGGAAAAAAGATTATCTGATCAATACCCGTAGAAGTTGGTTCTCCAATTTTCCCCGCGAAATTAAAAGTAAGCTGTTCCCATTGATTCACGAGTGTATTCGCAACTTTTATTTCTCCTGAAGAATCTCCGCTTGCAGTTGCGAATTTTATTCCGACATCGCTGATCACGGTTTTATAAACCCACATTTTTACAACACAGTTGGCCGATGTGAGATTAAATGTGCCAATTCCTGCTCCATGCAGGGTTTCGCAGCCGGCCCAAGGCATTCCGGCCTGAAGCGCAGTGAATTTTGCTACCTTTGAGGAAGTATTCCCGCCGGTTGCAAAAGGATTATTAACAATCTCCAAAGCGGGATTGCTCGCATTTTCAAACATGGTAAAACCCCATGTTGCTCCGTGTCCTCCAGTTTCGAAGTCAATTGGGGCATTTTGTGAAAATCCTATTGAACAAATCAAAAGAAAAATCGATTGCGTAATTTTTTTCATATAAAGTTTGGTTTTGATGTAGATTCCAAATTTATACGGAAAGTTCTTGTTTGCAGATTTTATTACTTATATAAAAACTATACAATTTTTAAAGAAAAAATATTAGTTAAATTGTTCAGATATATGAGTATTTTAAGGGTTGGAGCTTAAGAATTAAAAATATTATAACTTTCAATTTTGTGCCAAATTGCTATAATGTTGTGGTAATGTTATGGTAATTTCTATCTTTTCAGCAATATGGTAATTATAATTTATAGACAATTTTAATAGTAAAAATGCTGAATACTAAATAAATTGATTAATTATTAGCTATATGTAAATTATAGTATACTTAAAAAAAGTATTCATTTTTTATGGAATTATTTTGGCAAACTAAATTTTTATCATTTACTTTGCAATTCAAAGTTCTTTAAAATGGAAAAAGATTATTTAAAAGACATTACTGAAATCAAGGATATGATGAACCGCTCATCACAATTTCTTTCCTTAAGCGGCTTATCCGGGATTTTAGCCGGAATTTATGCATTAATCGGTGCTTTTATAGCAAATATGCTCTTGAAGAATTATAAAGCCGTGAATTATGATGCAAATCGCGACATTACGGATTCAGCCGAAATAGAAATCATAACACAATTAATGATTCTCGCTTTTGTGGTTCTCTTGATTGCAATCGTAACCGGTTTGATTCTTAGCTATTCAAAAGCGAGGAAGCAAAACGAAACCATCTGGAACAGTTCATCGAAAAGGCTTTTAATAAATTTTTGCATTCCGCTTGCTGTCGGCGGAATATTTTCATTAATCCTTTTGATAAAAGGTTATTACGAACTAATTGTTCCGCTTACTTTAATATTCTACGGACTTGCCTGTGTAAATGCCAGTAAATATACTTTCAGGAATGTAAGGTATTTAGGACTTATCCTTTCACTCTTAGGAATACTGGCAACATATTTCGTAGAATATTCTGTGATTTTATGGGCAATGGGATTTGGGGTTTTTCATATTATTTACGGATTGGTAATGCATTTGAAATACGACAGGAATGCATAAACCGGCATCAATTATCTTTGAAAAGAAAATAGAATCGATTTGAAAAACATCATCCAAAATATAAACAAAGCGTTTGACCACCGGATCAGGCTCGGAATCATGTCGATACTTATGGTTAACGACAATGCCGATTTTAACACGCTCAAAGAACTACTCGGCGTGACCGATGGAAACCTCGCCAGCCATGCAAAAGCGCTGGAAGCCGAAAACTACATCGCTATCCAAAAACAATTTATCGGAAAAAAACCAAATACAACATACAGCGCAACACAATCAGGAAAAAATGCCTTCAGGGAACATATCGAGGCACTTGAAAAACTGATACAAAAAAGCTGACTATTTTTTTATATTTAAACTTTGAAAAACAAAGTACTTTTGAATTAAGTAATCTAACAAGAAAAAAAATTATGACTATTGAGGAAACAAACAAACTTGCAACAAAAATCGCTTTAGCAACATTTGCTTTGGGAACATTCTGCTTTGTGCTCTTTGCCCTTATTCCCGGCTCTAATAAGGTTTTAATGTTTTGTACAATAGTCTTAATTGCAGCAATATTGGCAAATGGATTAACGATCCTATTGCTTTTTTATAACTATTCGACCAATCCATTTGACCGCCAGGAAATCTTAGTCCGGATTTTCCTGATGCTGTGCAATATTCCCATTGCCGCTTTATATTTTTTCATACTTATCAAATATTTTATAAATAAACCTTTTTAGTAACAATCAAAATTATAAACGATGGAAAACCAAGAAAACGACAACAACCAGCCATTGAGCTTTTTTCAATCAACAACTGCAAAAATGATCATGGTCGGGCTATTAACTTTAGCACTATTGATTCCGCTCACTTTTGTAAACGACCTCATTAACGAGCGCTCAATGCGGCAAAAAGAAGTTATTCATGAAACCAATGACAAATGGGGCGACAGTATTTATTTTTACGGCCCTATTCTGAAAGTCCCTTATAAAGCTTATACTGAAACCGTTTCGGAAAACGAGAAGACAAAAGAAGTCATAAAACAAAAAACAATTTCAACTGAGTATGCCTATTTTTTTCCTGAACAACTCAAGAATAATTCGGGTGTAACAACCACGGTTTTAAAAAGAAGCAATTATGAATCGGCGGTTTTTACATCAGAAATGAAATTCGCGGGAAGTTTCATCCAGCCGGATTTTTCAACAATGAAGATTCCGAACGAATCAATCGAATGGGATAAAGCAACGATTCTTATAAAGACTTCCAATCTCAAAAGCATCAAAGATGAAGTAAAAATCAATTTTTCAGGAAAGAAATATACTTTTGAACCGATTTACGATGTCAAAAAAACATCAAAAATCGAAGCTCTTGAAACCGGTTTTATCAATGCCGCTGATATTTTAAAGCCGTCTTCAACTTTTTCTTTCGATCTTACTTATAACGGAAGCCAGCAAATCAGGATAATCCCTATTGGAAAGACAACCGAAGTAAAAATGCATTCAAACTGGCCGTCGCCTAAATTTGACGGCAAATTTTTACCTGAGAACAAATCAAAAACGATTTCTGAAAACGGTTTTGCCGCCGATTGGAAAATCCTGCATATCAACAGGGCATTTTCGCAGCAGTTTTTTGGCTTTTTGCCTGATTTATCAGATTATGCTTTTGGCGTAGATTTTATTATTCCGGTTGATGAATACCAGCAAAACGAGCGGGCTTCAAAATACGGTTTCCTAATGATTGGCCTGACTTTCCTGATTTTCTTCCTGATCCAGACAATCAGTAAAATCAGCATACACATTTTTCAATACACGATGGTCGGAATTGCACTGATCATGTTCTATACGCTGCTGATCTCGATTACAGAACACAGCAGTTTCACAAAGGCTTACCTCATTGCCGGAAGCGCCGTAGTCACGCTCATTACGCTTTACTCGGTTTCGATTTTGAAAAACAGAAAATTTCCGTTATTCATTGGCGCGGCCTTATCTGTGCTTTATACATTCATCTATATTATTATCCAACTGGAAAACTATGCGCTCTTGGTAGGAAGCATCGGATTATTCCTGATCCTTGCGGCGGTGATGTATTTCTCCCGAAAGATTGAATGGAAATAATCCGGATAAAAAAACGGCAGCTAAAAAGCTGCCGTTTTTTATTCAATTCCATATTTGTCGATGAGATATAATAACGAACACATTGTTGCCGCACCGAGTTCCAGTTCACGTTTATTGACCGCATCGAAAGTATCGTTTTCAGCATGATGGTAATCAAAATAACGCTGCGAATCGGGAACGAGCCCGGCTTTAACGATTTTTTCCGATTTTAGCGGCCCTATATCAACACCTGAACCGCCTTTCACAAACTGATGTATTAAATACGGTTCGAACAAAGGTTTCCAGCTTAGGATTTTATTGAAATTAGCATCATCAGCAGTAATTGAAAAACCTCTTGGAGTAAATCCGCCCGAATCGCTCTCGAGGGCAAAAATGTGGTTTTCTTTATTTTTATTGGAAAGTTCTTCATATTTAAGTCCACCACGAACACCATTTTCCTCATTCATAAAAAGCACGACACGGATTGTATTTTTTGGCTTATAACCTATTTCCTTAAAAATTTTGAGCGCTTCCATACTCTGAACACAACCTGCGCCATCGTCATGCGAACCATCGCCTAAATCCCATGAATCCAAGTGGCCGCCAACAACCATAATTCGGTCGGGATGTTCAGAACCGGTAATTTCACCAACAACATTATACGATAAAACGTCGTCATAAGCCTTGCAGGATTGCTTAAAATAAAATTTCAGGTTTGGGTTTTCCTTTAATTTTTGACTCAGGATTTCGGCACCATTCGTACTGATTGCGGCTGCCGGAATACGTTTCTCGATTGGCGTATCGCCATAACCGGTTATTCCCGTATGCGGAAAATCATCCAAACGCAGATTCATCGAGCGCACGATAACACCTAAAGCGCCCAGCTTTCCTGCTTCATAAGCCCCCGAAGACCTTTGGTCAACGCAACTTCCATAGGCTTTAAATGTACTGATGAATTCCGGATCCATCGGACGGTTGAAGAAAACGATTTTCCCTTTGATCTTTTCTTCGCCTAAAGCTTTAAGCTCCTCGATTTTTTTGATTTCAATAACCGGAGCTTCGATTCCGTTTTTAGGAGTTGCCACAGAAGCGCCGAGCGCGCAGATCGGGAACGATATTTTTTTGCCGCCGACTTTGATATGGGCGGTTTCTTTTTCGCCGCGAACCCATTTCGGAACCATTACTTCCTGCAGGTAAACCTTATCTAACCCAAGAGTTTCCAATTGGGATTTTGTGTATTGAACCGCTTTTTCTGCGCCTTCGGAACCGGAAAGGCGCGAACCTATTTTGTTTGAAAGATGCTCAAGCCAAAAGTAACATTTTGAGTTAGTCAATGCCCGTGAATATATTTTTTTTAGCTGAGCTTCATCTTCGGTTTGCGCCGAAATAAGGCCACAACTGAACAATAAAAACAGGATCAGGTATTTTTTCATAGTATAAAATTTGGAACGTAAATTTAGCACTTTCCTGCAAAAGAAAAAGGGTTTGCAGAAATTATGCAAACCCTCTTTTTATATGATTATGCTTTTAATGCGCCGCTTCGGCTTCAATTGCATCAACATTTATGTTTTGTTTTTTCAGGCTGTTCTGTATTAGCAATGTCAGGACAATCAATATCAGAAAACATACAACCGCTACGATATAAGAAAAATGTATATCCCACTGGTCTCCTACCGCACCCTGAAAAGGAGGAATTATTGCTCCACCAAGAATCATCATAATCAAAAATGCCGATCCTTGGCTTGTATATTTCCCTAATCCGGTAACAGAAAGCGCAAAAATACTTGGCCACATAACTGAGCAGAAAAGCCCTCCTGCAATGAAAGCATAAACCGAGATTATTCCGGTTGTGAATATTCCGATCAGCATTGCAATAACTGCGAGTGAACTTACTATTAACATTGTTGCAACAGGTTTTTCTTTAGCTGATAAAAAAGCAACGATTCCAATGGCGATTACGACTGCATAATAATACAGGTCGGTTAAATCGCTTCCTTTGAGTGAATTGGCAAACAATATGATTCCGAAAGCAACAAAAGGAACTATTATAGTAGCTATTATTTTTGGGACTTTGCTGAGCTGGAAAACACTTATTGCTCCAATCCATCTTCCTATCATTAAGCTTCCCCAGTAAAGTGAAATATATTTTGATATATCGGCTTCAGATAATCCTTCGGCGGTCAGATAGCCCGGAGTTCGCAATAATGAACCAAAATTATTATCAATCGTTACTTCCACGCCTACATATATAAAAATAGCAATCATGCCATATACCAGTTGCGGGAACTTCATTGCGCCCCAGCCTTCGGAAGATTTAATTGCCTGTTGGTTTGATATGAGAAGAATTCCGATAATAAAAACAATTAATAATATCAAAAGCGTAAGCTCTGAAATAGCTGTGAATTGGCCAATCGCAATCAGAAGCAGAATTGCAAAAGTGATCCCGATAATAGACTTGCTCGCTTTCGGAGAGTTTTCTAGCGGCTCATCGTTTTTACCTGACGGTAATTTTGAAAATGCAAATACCAATGCAACGAATGCAAAAACTCCTGCCAAAATCAGGTAAAGAGAATTTATATTGGATGGTGAAGGCTCAACTTGCGAAGTAAGGCTTCCGAAAAGAAAATAACTTACAATAATAGGCCCGACGGTTGTTCCTAATGAATTGATTCCACCGGCAAAATTTAAACGATGCGCTCCCGTTGCCTGATCTCCCAAAGATATTGCAAAAGGCTGCGCCGCGGTTTGCTGCAATGAGAATCCCAATGCTACGACAAAAAGCGAGAAAAGCAATCCGAGCCATATATGCAATACATGATCTGAGATTTCTTTCCATCGAATGCGCTATAAAACTCTTCAACTCAAAAAACGTCTAATATTTATTTATTTATTCATTTACTTAATTGTCTTTTCATTTTTTATGTTGCATGTTTTACTTTATCCGCGCCATACCTAACTTACTAAATA
>CAZSDN010000041.1:0-21244 GCA_964605595.1 uncultured Flavobacterium sp.
ATCTGCTGTGAGAACTTCGCAGGTTCGAATCCTGCTCTCCCCACAAACTAAAATACAAAAGGTATTAAAAGCCCGTAAATCTTATGATTTACGGGCTTTTTGTTTTCATCAATACTGCAATTTATTCATTCAATCTTAAATCTCAAGGGGCAAAATCGAGACCTCAAACATAAACAAAGTAAAAGGTCTCGCTAAATACCTTAAGGCTCGCAAACACTGATGTACAGCTTGCTTATTAAGCAGTTCAAAATATGAACATCTTGTTTGCTATTTGTCAAAAATTTAAATTGAATAGTAACTTAAATATCACCGCCATGAAAGCAAAAATCACATTACATTTCTACCCAAGAGAATCTAAAACTAATGCTACCGGACAAATGCCAATTTACATCAGGCTAACTGTCGATGGAGAAAGAATGGAATTCAGTTCCAAAAAATACATTCATAAATCGAAATGGTCACCCGATCAGCTGAAAATGAAAGGGCATACTGACGAAGCCCGTTCAATAAATAGTTACCTCGATATGATGCGTTCGAAGGTGCTGAACGCTGAAATGGATCTAATACATAAAGAAGAAGCCGTTTCCCTAGAAAAAGTCCAGAATATCCTACGAGGAATTTATAAAAATCATCGAACTATTGTGGAGGTTTTTGAAGATCATAACTCCAAAATGAAAGAACTGGTTGGAAAGAAATACTCACGTGGAACATTGCAAAGATTCGAAGTCACTCTGAACCACATAAAAAACTTCTTGGAATGGAAATATGGGATGTCAGACTTAAAGCTTATAGAATTAAACTTTGCAATGATTATGGAACTAGAGTTCTATCTTCGGAGCGTAAAAAACTGTGCCAACAATACTACGGTGAAATACATCAGGAACTTTCGCAAAATTATAAAAATCTGCACTAATAACGACTGGCTGGAAAAAGACCCTTTCAGTAAATATGAAGGCAAAGTGATTGAAATTGACAAAGAGTATTTGACTGAAGTAGAAATTCAAAGCATCTATTCCAAAAAACTAATAAATGCAAGACTGGAACAAGTCAGAGATATTTTCATTTTTTGCTGTTTTACCGGATTGGCATACATCGATGTCCAGCAACTTCGCAAAGATCACATTGGAATTGGTATCGATGGAAATAAATGGATTTTTAAAAATCGCCAAAAAACAGATACCCGCTCAAAAATTCCATTACTTCCCATTGCTGAGATTATCGTCGATAAATATGCTGATCATCCAAAGTGTATCAATGAAGATAGAATCTTACCAGTACTGAGCAATCAAAAAATGAACAGCTACCTGAAAGAAATTGGCGATGTATGCGGCATCCAAAAGGAAATCACTTTCCATATGGCGAGACATACATTTGCTACTTCAGTAACACTGACAAATGGCGTTCCAATAGAAAGTGTTAGTAAAATGCTTGGACATAAAAATATTCGTACAACGCAGCATTATGCTAAAATCCTTGATAAAAAAGTCAGCGATGACATGCAACAGCTCCGCGATAAATTCACCTCTTCTACTTCACCACTTAAAGCAAACGCATAATTCGAAAGCCACTTCACGGTGGCTTTTCGCATTATACAAAACAAGATTTACTTCTAAATTTTAAAATCTAACAGTACAACTTTAGTCTCAATTACACATTATAAATACGTTTGTCGTAAAGAATTTACTTTCTAATGACTAACGAACCAAACAGCAATCGCTTAAAAAAAATATACCAAATGCTATTTGAAATGGCAACTGGTAACATGACCTTCCGAATTAATGACGATGGTTCGGATGGAATAAGTAACATTACAGCCGAACTTAACGCGCTTGCTGATGAACTTCAAGAAATCCTCATAGCTTCGGATTATGTAAATCCCTACTATTCCTACCAAAATCTAATTCAATTGATCTTCGTTCTAAATGAAAATTTTATTTTGGTAAGTTTTAACGATGCTGTTCCCATCACTCTTAAGTACAAGTCAACAACAATCAGAAGCACTGATTTCGGAAAATTGATCGCACAGCAATCAAAACAAATTTGGGATACTACAATTCAAGAATTGGAAGCAAACAAAGTCTTTCAAGCCACTTTGCAACTAATATTCATTACTGGCGATAATCTCTTACTACCCTCGTTTTGTACAGTTTCAAAATTGTCTTACAGCGATAAGATAATTGTGAGTTCTGTCTCTACAATTCTAGATGAAATGCTTGACTTTAACAATCGTTTGTCTGATAAGAAAATTCGAAAACAAATTAATAGTACTGCAATTCAAAATGTACATAGATATATTCTGACCCATCTTGATGAGCCGCTACCAACTTTACCTGAATTAGTTAAAATGTTTGGATCTGAAGAGCACATTTTAAGAAACGGTTTTAAAGAGTTTTACAATTGCAGTATGTACAACTTTTACCATGTAGCTAGATTAAAAAAGTCACATGATTTAATAATTCAAACTTCACTTCCATTAAAGCATGTTGCCTTAATGTGCGGTTTTGCTTCATACCTCAATTTCTACAAAGCTTTTAAAAAGAACTTTAATTACAGTCCTAGCGATCTGTCACGTCCTGATAGTACTTCAGAAGACTAGTTAAGCCAAGCCTTTTCAAAAATGGATAACGAAATGCCTGATTTGCATATAGTTATGAAAATATTTTATTCAATTTTACATAACCAAAATAAGTACCCAATGAAATATTACGCCAATTTAAAAGACAGGATCATTATAATTATCAGTTACCTATATGTATTTCTGTTTACCTACGCGGCAATAAGTAAACTAATAGATTACCAGGATTTTAGCATCAAGCTCGGACAGTCGCCTTTGCTGAGTGCATTTGCGGGCTATGTGGCGGTTGGTATACCTGTTACCGAATTAATTATCGTTGCTATGCTGCTAATCCCAAAGTGGCGGATATTAGGATTGTATGCAGCCTATGGCCTGATGATTGCCTTCACCATGTATATTTTCCTGATCCTCAACTACAGCGATTATGTTCCTTGTTCGTGCGGAGGCATACTTGAAAAAATGGGCTGGCAGGAACACCTCATTTTCAACATTGTCTTTACTGCACTGGCGTTAACCGCCATCTTGCTGAGCCAAAATCCCGTCAAAAGCAGGGTTAGGAAAATCTGGTTCGGTCTCACACTTACTGCCGTAACGCTGGCATGTGTGCTTTCGGTACTGTTCCTTTTCCTGTGGTCCGAATCCATTATCCATACTCGTAATAATTTTATCAGGCGTTTCCCCACATACGCCAGGCCCGAAGACAAAAAGCTTGATTTGAATTTCAAAACCTGGTATTTCGCGGGTGAAGCCGATGGTAAGCTTTACCTTGGTAATACTAAAGCAGCACTTCTGGTTTCTGTTATCGATACCGCCTTAACCGTGAAAAGGGAGGCTGAGATCAAAATCCAACAACAGGATATTCCGTTCCTTTCGGCACAGGTTGGGGTTGTTCCTCCTTACTTCTATCTGTTTGATGGTACGGTGCCATGCATTTTCAAAGGTGAAATTACTGACTGGAAAGCAACCTTACAGCCCGATAATCCGGAACGCTCAACAATAGGACTGCCAACCCAAGGTGGTAACTTTATATTTCGGCATACCAGCCTTAAAAAACGGTCAAATGTGCTTGCGGCTTTTGGTTCAGATGCTAATAGCAGATTCCGCTTTCTGCTTGAAAAGCAAACTGACGGGATTTTTGATACCGATGGCATGCTGCTGTATAACAGGCAGGCCAAAGAAGTTCATTACATATACTACTATCGAAATGAATACTTGGTGTTCGATCCCTCTTTAACGCTGAAGTACAAGCGAAACACTATTGATACCGTAAGCATCGCAAAGATAAAAACCGTATACAACGAGGCAGGTGAAGGTACAATGGCCGCGCCTCCACTTGTTATTAACCGGAATGCCGCGAGTTACGGAAAACTGCTTTTTGTGCAGTCCAACCGGATCGGAAAATATGAAGACAGCGAAATACTGAAGTATGCGACAATCGTGGATATTTACCATACCCCAACCGGGAATTATGTTTCGAGTCTCTACGTTTACCATATCGGCAAAGAGAAAATGAGAAGCTTCCGCATTGTCGGCAATACCTTATACAGCCTGATCGGAAATTATCTTACGGCGCTAAAACTGGATCAGAAAATAACTGCGCTTTACTAGTGCCAACAATATATTGGGCCCAATATCAGGGGAAGGCAGAAAACCTGTAAACAGAGTATGCCACAACCACAAATTTTATTATTATGAAAAAATTAATTTTACCCGCATTGGTTGTCGTACTTGCGATTACTAGTGCATTTACTACAGAGGCTGGCAAACGCGCTGAAGACGCAATCGTTCCAGGACATGTTCGTCTTTCAAGCAATCCGAAAGATTGCAGTGTTGAGATGGATGATTGCGACACCGAATTTACCGACGAAGTATGCCGTGTGGGCAATGTTCCTGCCGGGGCGCAATTGTGGAGAAAGAATGGTGCGGGCGACTGCATCCTTACACTTTACAAGCCTGAGTAATTAAAAGTGATGCAGCCCCAAAGGCTGCATCTTTTTTAATTCGGAATCATCCACTGCTTTTTTGGTGCATTTTTAAGGTAATGCGCAAGCCATTGTTCGGTTTTTCGGGTAAGGTCGGTAGTGTTTTTAGCCTCCATGATCTCGTGTATTTCGTCGGGATAAATCAGCATAATATGTGTTTTACGGAGCCTTCGCAATGCCATGTAAAATTCTATAGTCTGGGTGGGCAGTACCTGGCTGTCCTTTCCGCCAGTCCACGATAACAGCGGCGTGGTTACGCCATCAGCATGAAACAGCGGTGAATTACGGATATAATACTCCCGGTTCTCAAAAAAAGAACCCCTTGCCCTGGCCTGCGCGTTTTCTATCTTGAAGAAATTGGGCGTATTGGCATTCGGATCCAAGGCATGCGCGGCACTTATAAAATTGGTCATTGCCGCGCCCGATACCGCACAGGCAAACGTCCTGCTTTTGCATATAATGTAATCGGTTTCATAGCCGCCGAATGAATGACCTAAAAGCCCGATGCGCTTTTCATCAACCAATCCCATTTTGAGTACTTCCCCCACACCCGATTCGACACAATCCAGCGCCGCCTCCCCTACATCACGGTAAGCGGAAACAATATCAGGCAGGAACACAAAATAACCCTGCGCCGTCAGGTTTGAAATATTAAAACCGTTCCCGTTGCGCAGGGTCGGATTGGTATAAATGTTCCTAAGTTTCAGCTGACGCTCATAAACCTTTACCACCATCGGGTATTTCTTCCCTTTTTCGTATCCTGCCGGATAATACAGTACGCCTGACAAGTCGATACCTATTACATTTTTGTACCTGAGTATGCGTTTGCCGCCCCACAAGTAATGCCCATGTTGTTTGTTGGAACGGAAAATTGTTTTCGGCTTTTCATTCCCTTCCTGCATTAAGATCTGCGGCGGTGTCTCAAAATTCTCCGCCAGCCAAACGGTAACCTGCCCGTTTGCCGACTGCGTGGGCTGGCTGGTTTTCATTCCACCATACGCCAGCATTTCCGAACCCTTTGCCCTGCTCCATCGAAAATAACCCGCTTTCCCAAAGTCTGCGCTTTGTGCCGAGAGCAGCAAGGGCCTTTCGAGGTCTGTCAATCCGGCGGTATTAATCCCGCTGTCTGCTGTCATTTCCTGTTTGCGCGACAGCGGCGCAATCCTGAAAACAATCTGCTGTTCCCTACCGCGGGTTAGCCGTTGCGCAGGTGTGCCATCAGGGAAAACTTCCCAAATATCAAACGCATCATAAATTAGCATGCTCCTGTCACCGGGTGTCCATGAAGGATTTCGGTAGGGGTTGTAGCCCTCGCCCATTTCTGCTTTTACAGCCGCTTCGACGCCGTCGGGCAGTTTCATCGGGAGGTGTTTCTTTGTCGCGATATGGTATGCAAACCAATCTTGACCACGGAAGTAGGCTATGTAATTCCCTTCTGGAGATGCCATTGTATAATGCCCCACACCACTTTGTTTTTCGAGCAGCAATTCTTTACTGCCTGTATCAAGATTGGTTATCCAGTAATCTACATCAGCAGATGACTTTTCCTGTGGCTCATAGTGTTTAGGATTATACAACAGCGCAGTATTTTTAGTTAGCAACGGGGCCGCATAAGGAAAAATGGTATCAGCAACAGTAATTACACGGCCGGAGGACGGTTCCCAACATGCGAACATGGGCTTATCGGTCCAGTTTTTAGTAATTTGTTCCTTAGGATATATCCAACTGTCGGCAGCATTCCATACCTGAACTTCTGCATTATCGGATTTTCCTTCTTTTTTGCGCCTGGTAATAAAAAACACACGCTTACCATCAGCAGCAATTGAAAGTTTTGCCCCGGTATCAAACATGACCTGCTTTTCAAAGTTGCCCGGCATGAGATCAACCGATGCTTTGAGCCCGTTTGCATCCGGCCTGTAGTAGTACAATTGTGCATGCCTGTCACTGCCGGAAGAAAACACCAGTATCTTGCCGTCGTCCGACCAGCTTAACTGATTGTATGAATTTTTTCCGTTACTGTGTAAAATAGTTACTTCTCCAGGCTGCGCCAATTGGATTATCTTAACAGCATATTCATTGGCAGCAGTGGTGTTTAGCGCAACACTCACCTTATCTGGATTCAAAGTAAATTGCGTAACGCCTTTTATCTCTAATAAGGTGTTTCCAATATCTCCGTATATCCTAAAAGCTCCCAATTCGTCTTTGCCAAGCGTTAACAAGTAATTACCCACCATATCAAAGTTTTTGATATTGGGAACTAGTTTCTTTGCCCCTGTTTTTAGGTTGTACCAATGCAAAGTCGATGCTGCATCTTTTGTGGCAAAGCAGTCACCTGAGAACTTTCCTCCTGGCCCATGCGGAATGCCAATCGTTTTTCCCGTTGCCGTGTTGCGCACAAACAACGTGTCTGTATTTTCATAGCCCAACTTATAGCTTATCCAGTTGCCATCGCCTGAAAGCTTATCCAACGTTAGTGAATGCCATAAATGATAGTCGGCCTCGCTTACCGGCCTCTTTTGCTTACCCTGCCCCGAAACGGGGCAGGTAACTAAAGCAAAAAAAATAAAGAACAGCCCACGCAGCATCCCACTAATTCTGCTACGGCGGGCGGTTATAGTTACAGGCTTCATTAGTAGCCCGGGTTTTGTGGCCCGATATTCGGGTTCAGGTTAATCTCTTTCTGTGGCAAAGGTAACAGGCGATCTGTTGCCTGCCATGATGCTTTTAGCGACGAAAGGAAAGTATCAAGCTTACCCATCCGCTTCAAATCCATAAAACGATGGCCGTATTCGGTAAAAAACTCTACCCTCCTCTCCTGTAGCACCGCATCGAGTATTTCGGCCTGCGTAATTGCGGTAGTCCCCAAAAGCCCTGCTTTATTGCGCAAAACATCAATATCTTCCTTCGCGCCAATCAGCTCGCCCTGCCTTGCTCGTGCCTCGGCACGGATCAGGTACATTTCAGAAAGCCGCAACACGATAGAGTATTCCAGCTGTGGCGTGCTCGTTGTTGTTTTCTTGTATTTATACGCATGGTACCAGGTAGTACCGCCTGCAGAACGTGCCCGCGTCCATTTTGCCCTGCGCTGGTCGCCCGGCTCAAAACTGCCCATGAGTACATTGGTTAATGCCGCGGCAGCCGGTGGCGCCGAATTGAAGATAAAGGTTGAGCCTTCGTCGGTGTTGCGTGTGGCGGTTCGGGGCGAGAACTGCCATATCGTGCCGGTGCTTTCCTTCACGAAAAAATTGCTCAGGTCGGCAGGTAATGTATATGTACCTGTAGCATTCAGTACCGCAGAAGCGCTATTGGCTGCTTCCGCCCAATCGCCATTATACAATTGCACCCGGGCAAGCATTGCCTTTACGGCAAAATTGTTCGGGCGCGTCCTGTCGGTACTCAAGTACTCTTCGCTCAGTAATCCGTCTGCCGCATTCAGGTCGGCCAGGATTTTATCGTACACCTCCGTTTCGGACAGCCTTGCCACATTCACGTTCTTTGTATAATCGGTTGTGGTAATATAAGGCACATCCCCAAAAAGCTGTAACAGGTAAAAATGCAGCAGTCCGCGCACAAACAGTGCTTCTCCGCTAAGCCGGTCCTTATCTTCGGGCGCGAGGGTTTTAGAGGCGGCGACACCCTCAAGCACTGCGTTAGCTGAATAGATTTGATTGTAGCTGTGGTTCCACCAGTTACCCAGCGGCAGCGCCGTGGGCAACAGGCCGTTGTTGTAGAACGATTGGGTTACCAGCGTTTGGCTTCCGTACCAGTCGAGTTCGTCGGCATACAGCCCCATATCACGGCTGATGCCCGTTCCTTTGCCGGTCAGCACGCCGTTCTCCCGCATCTTTGCGTAAATATCGGTCATGGCGGCATAGGCCGTGCTTTTTTGCTCAAATACGGCGTTGCTGTTAAGCTCGGTTACGGGCATGTCCACTTCGGTAAAGTCGTCACATGACATAAACCACGAGGCAATACACAATATCACTGCTACAATAATGATGCGGAAAACGGCCTCATTGTTTTCCCTGTACGGGTTGTAAAAATTATTTATTTTCATGGTATTACGATTAAAAGTTAAATTCGATTCCCGCGGTAATGATGCGTAGCGGCGGCAGCTTGCCTATACCGCTAAACTCCGGGTCCGGACCATCATATGGGGTTATGGTAAACAGGTTCTGCGCTTCGAGCGACAGGCGGCAGCGCGAGGTGCCTGTCCATTGCTGCGGAAGGCTGTAGCTTACCGAAAGGTTTTTCAGCCTAACGTATGACGCATCGGAAATCGCAGCGTCACTGGCCGCATAATTGTATAGCGCCTGTACCGCATTGGCATTGGCACCCGAAGTATAGATCTGGTACGGACCCGTATCGCCTGCCTTCTGCCAGTGTGGCAACACCATCGTGGGTTGGTTGATCATCGTACCGGGTACGCCTATGCTTGCCGGTACGTTGTAATTGTCTTGCTTTACAAACTGGAACAGGAAATCGAGCTGCCAGTTTTTATAGCGCAATTGGTTTTGTATCCCACCAAAGTACGACGGGTTTAAATCGCGGGTATAGGTTTGGTCTTCGGCGGCGGTAATCAGCCCATCGCCGTTTAAATCCTCAAAAGTATACAAGCCGGTTTCTGGGTCGATACCCGTATAATGGTATACCTTGTCGATATTCAGCGGCTGCCCTATTACATACCGGGTGCTGTAAGTGGAACTTTCAAGGTTCGGGAATGATACCAGCTTGTTTTTAGCCACCGAAAGGTTCAGGCTCGTTGTCCAGGAGAAATTTGTGGTTTCGACATTTATCGTTCGCAAAGTGAATTCGGTTCCCGAATTTTCCACGACCGCATCCAGGTTACCCTGTATTTCGGTAAAACCCGTAGTGCCCGGCAGCGGCACACCCACCAACTGGCTCGACGAGCGGTTGCGGTACCAGGCAGCGGTTATGAAAATGCGGTCTTTCAGGAATCCTGTCTCCAGCGCCAGTTCAAGCTTACGATTGGTTTCCCAACCAAAATTGGCATTGAACAAGCGTGCGGGCTGTAGCCCGATCACCGTTTCGTACCCCGTAGCTCCGGCAGCATACGTATTCAGGTATTTGTAATTCCCTATCTGGTCGTTTCCGGTTGTCCCGTAACTGGCACGCAGCTTACCGAAGCTTACCATTTTATTGTCTTTTAAGACCGCTTCTTCAGAGAAAAGCCATGCCACACCCACCGCGCCAAACCATCCAAAGCGGTTGCCGGGTCCGAAGCGGCTAGAGCCGTCACGGCGCGCGGTAAGGTTTAATATGTAACGTTCTTTGTACTTCAGGTTTGCACGGGCAAAGACGGACTGGTATTTGTATTCCGACTGGTCGAACGTAAGCACCTCCGACACCGAAGCCGCGGCAGGATTCGCCATCAGGCTGTTGCTTGCAAAACCATAGCCCCCCATTCCGAGCAACCGGTTTTCCTGCTGCTGGAATGTTGCCCCTACGAGCAGGTCGGTATCGATAGCGCCAAAAGACGGCTTCCAGTTAATTTGCGGTTCTGCAATCCACGACTTGCGCGTGGTAGTGGTATAAAAGATATTCGATGATTCAGAGCCAATGCCAAACGAAGGATTGTAGATGGTTGAAGGCGAGGTCGTGTTCTCGTTATGGTTCAGGTCGGTATAACCTGCATTTGCGCGAAGCTCGACTTTGGGCAGCAGTTCATACGATACCGTTGCATTGGCCACCAGGTCATGCGTCTTCGATGCAGATTTTCCATTGAGCAACGCTAACGGATTATCAAAGGTATTCTCTTCCCAATTGAGCTCCCCTGCTTCGTTGTAAAGCGCCGGGGCGTTTGGCGCGAGTGTCCACGAGGCTACGGTAAGGTCGGTTCCCGGCTGGTTGTTTTGCTGTATGTTGTACCCCGCCGAAAACCCGATTTTAAACTTTTTATCTTCCGATGCATGGTTAAACCCTGCCCGGAAGCTCGATTTCTTATACCCAAAATCGCCCGGAAATACAGTTGTCTCGCTCCCGAAGTTCGTGCTTACCAGAAATTGCGTGTTTTCTGACCCTCCCGAAGCCGAGGCGGAGATGTTCGTGATCTTGGATGTACCGCCTGTAAATTTTTCCTGCCAATTGGTATAACGGCTCTGATCCCAGGTGCCGTTGATGTCATAAGCATTGGCGGGATATCCGGTAATGCCATCGTTTACGAATCCTTCGGCGCGCATGGCCAGGTATTGCGGTGTGTCCATCAAATCCATAAAATTGGCTACCCTGCCGGTTCCCTGTGCAAACGAAGCGTTAAAGCGTGTCTTGCCTTTCTTTCCTTTTTTGGTAGTGATCAGTACCACACCGTTCGCGCCGCGTGAACCATAAATAGCCGTGGCATCGGCATCCTTGAGTACCTCTATACTTTCCACATCGGCGGGGTTGATGTTGTTTAGCGGGCTCGTAAGCGCGTTCATCACCTGCATCGAAATCCCGTTCCCGATAGGCTCAGACGAATACGGTACACCGTCAATAATATACAACGGCTCATTACCATCGGCTCGTATGCTGTTTTGCCCGCGTATCTGTATCGTGAATCCGCTGCCGCTGATACCGTTGTTCTGGGTAATGTTAACGCCGGCCATGCGGCCCTGCATAGTGCCTAGAAAGTTGGTAATGGGTTGGTTTTCGATTTCCTTCGAAGTTATTTTTGCGATGCTTCCAGTGCGTTCCTTATCCTTTACTTTATAGTATCCGGCGTTTACGGTTACTTCCTGTAATGAAGTTTCATCAGTCTTCATTTCCACGTTAATAACAGCTTTATTATTAAGTGGCACTTCAAGGGTTTTGTAGCCCATGAACGAGAAAAGTAAAATATCTGTCGGTTCGGCAGTAATCGTGAATTTGCCTGAATTATCAGATAAGGATACAGCAATTTTCCCTTTTACAGAAATCGTTACCCCCGGCAGTACACCGTTCGCGTCGCGAACCGTTCCCGTGATTGTAGTAGTTTGTTGATCCTCACTTGTCATTCCAAGCGCGTCATGGTGAGCGCAGTCGAACCACGAGGGGCTTTTAATCGCATTAGCACCGCTCACTGGCGCATAATACATAATTCCCATACCCAATAGGAACCGTAAAGTTTTCTTCATACTTTTGGTTTGTTAAATGAAACATTAGTTTTGTTTAGTCTTGGCTTCCTAACGAGTTTGGCGACGAGGTAGGAAGTCTTTTTTGTTTGTGTTGTGTTGTGTTTACTCCATAGGCATAAATATTCGTTAGCATCAATATGCTGCGAAGCTTCGGGAAGTAATGCTAAGAATCGGGAGTAACGTTTAAAAATTATAATGAAGCGTGGGTACTCAACTTAGACGGCTCTGGTACTTGGCATACCTACCACGAATAAGAGAGCCCACGCCCATTATTGGTCGTGAGCATCATACTTATCATCTCGTGGTGTAAACTGCCAAGTTTTGAGCCGAGATTCAAAGCAATGCTTCAAATATTATTATATGAAGAATCGCAAATTTATGTATTTGATACAAATATACAATAATAATTTCATTTGCACACGTACACGTGCATAAAAATTAGGAATAATATATTCTTTTGTTGTAATGACTGAGAAAGATAGTAGAAATGCACATTTAAATGATAGCAAGAATCAAAAAATTTTTGTTGTCGATAAGTTTGTATGCAATTTTATCGAATCTGAATGGATGCAAGAGAAACAATCTAGTCGCGCATTCGCTAAAATCCATGGAATTCACGAGTCTATTGCCCGAAAAATCAAAAATGATAGTGGCTATCAAATCCCAGTCTCTACTTTGACTACAATATGCTTTAACCGTGGCGTAAAGCTTTCTGAGTTTTTTACGTTACTAGAAAAAAAATACGGAGATAAAATCAATGATGATTTTATTGAGAAAAGGAAATAGAAGATGCTGAGAAGCATCCTTAAGTTGTACTTTTTTTGAAAACTTATGTTTTTTTTAAGCTAAATGGCATATGCTAAAATAATGCTTATTGAGCTGTCAAAATCCATTTTTTTAAAGTGTCTGAATATCCAGGTACACCTACTCGTCCCTTATATGATAAAAATCTTTGACGAAGTTCTTGGACATAGGGCGTATTTAGTTTAGCAACGCGGTTCTCTAAAAAAAATGTATTTGCTAGCTCAGTTGTCAAAGCAAAACGAAAATCAATTGATGCTACACCCGTATAATTTCCACTGACATACTCGAAGCAAGGTAGTAAATGTAATCGCGAGTTTGTTTGAGTAAATGCTTCAACCTGTAATGCTTCACTAGCGTGATTAATTTGTTTACTTAGTTCTTGCGATATTGCGACTTTTTGATTTTGAGAAAATTTACATAATTCAAAACTTTCAGCTTTATCAATCAATGGGGAAGCCTTGATATTTGCTTTTAACTTAAATGAACCTTTCTTGTAATCATCCATTTCGAAATTTAGCACTTCATAGAATCTAATACTTGGATCTTTTGCGATATGTCTTAAATCACATTCAGGAGTTATAATTATACAATATTTGTTGATATCTTTATACTTAAAGATATCACCAGTCATAATTGGATCATCAACATGAGTTGTTCCATAGTACAACATGTGCATTAACTCCGCATAATGCTCTGGATTAGATAGAGAAGTACCATTTATACCAACTTCATCTATAGCTTCTTTTAATTCTTGATTTTGAATAATTTTCTCTGATAAGATGTTTTGAAACATATTTATTACTTCGATGTTAGGATTTACACCATCCTTAACGCCTGAATTGTATAGCTCAGTAATCCAGTTTGGATCAATCGCATTTAGAGATATAAATATTTTTTGAACTGCTTTATTTATCGATTTATTCCAAACATATATTACGTCCAAATGATTGTTGTCATTCTCAAATTTCTCTATGCCTTCAGTTATTTTTTTGTACTCCGCTTCTAGATTATCTAAAGTTCCTTTCTTGTCAAAAAAAATTTTGTTTGGATATAAAGAATTTAATTCTTCTTTTATTTCATCAGAAATATCTTCTTGAGAATAAATATATACCAATGAGTATAGTTCATTCGACTTCAGAAATTCGTATGGATTTTCATTTCCCAAATCAATTCCTAATCCTTCGTCTTCCTCTTGAACCTGTCGTTTAAAGTTCCAATCTAGAATTAATGCTCTGAAAGTTGAAATAGATAAAACTGTTCTTTCTAAGCCTTCTAAACTATTAATTGGCAGGATTGACATGTTTGTCTCAGAATTAAGCTTATGAAATAACTGATTTACAAAATTATTTGTATCAAATATATGATCATCAGCATAAAGAATTACTCCATCCATATCAGTTAAATTTCACGTTAAAATTAGCGCCCGGTAATAATTTGTCATTTTCATGCTGCAATAAAGAAATTTCCCCATCAACTCTTAAAAGAATCTCCTTTACGATATAGAGTCCTAATCCACGACCACTAGATTTCATGGAAAAAAATTCGTTAAATATAATGTGTGCTATATCTTCCCTGACACCTGGCCCGTTGTCTGCGATGATAAAACTTTTACTTTTGCTATCTATCTTGATAATAATCTCTTTTTCTGTAGATTGATTTCTATTTACCCAATAAATAGCATTATCAAGTAGGTTAATCAAAATTTGGAGTACTAAACCTGTATTGGTCTTTATTATCAAATCTTCATCTTTGATGATTTTAATTTTAATTTTTCCATCAATATCTCTCCTAAAATATTTTATTACTTTTTCAATAGTTTCAAAAATGCTTACATCTTTAATTGTCTTTCTTTGATTTTTAAACAACGGTTGAATAACCTGCATCTCATCATAAACAAAATTTAAGTTTTCATCAAGCTCTTCCAGAAGTTCAACCAAATCTTCATTTTTATAATCTTCTCTTCTTGCTTTAAGCTTAAAATCTTTAATGTTGCCTCGCATTGTAGCTAGTAAACTTAGAGAGTCGTGGGACGCTTTTTCAACTGCCATACCTAATCCCGCTAAGTTTTCTACAGTCTCCATTCTGTCTTTCATAATATCATTATGATTCTGAACAGTTTTTAGAAACACGGTAGCTTTTTCCAAAACTTCTTTGTCGTCGATTTTATCGAGACTTATTTTGAATGAATTATATGAATTGGTTAAGATGTTAATTGAGTCTTTAAAAACTTTATTAGTATTAATTTGAAGTTTATTTTCGTCAATTTTTTTCTCAGTATTTAAAATTTGTGTAATCTGAGTTACCAATTTTTTAAAATCCTCAAGGGCTCCATCAATATCCATAATGCCTTGACGATTCGTCGAATCCTTTAAAAGTGGGTTGTCAGCTTGCGAAATGTAAACAAAACCTGTTAAGTCATTATAGCTAATGTAGTCCCCTGCACGAACAACTGCTCTTAGCTTATCTAAATCTAACCAATCATAGCTTTTTTCTCCATACGGATAAACCCGAACACCATCCCTTAAAAGATAAACGAAATTTTGTTTAATAAAAAGCTCAATTTCTTTGGTTAGTACATTTCGGTCAGGCTTTTTAAGGTTAAAGGCATAAAATGAGAATTTAAATTCTCCGCATTGGGGAATTCTATCGTATTGCGTAAACCACTTGTCAATAGTACCTGTAGGATACTGATACTTCGATAAGGATTCCTTACTTAATAAATTTACCTCCCGTGTGAATTCTCTTTTAGGTGATGCAGATTTATATTCAAAATTGAGCACGCCGTTTTTTGAAACCGTTCCAATCATCGTAAACTGAGCACGCTCTATCACATCTTTAAAAGTCGTAACATCTTCAGAACTATACAAATCGCCATTTAAATACATGTCGACATCAAAATCCTGTTCAAAATTCACTTCTAGTTTTTTCGCATTTTCATCGGTTGGCGGAATAAGTCGTTGGATTGATTTATATAATTCTTCAAAATCATTTTTTTTCCAATGCTCACGTAAATTATATATCCGTATTAATGTACCTTTTGGCTTTTGAATCTCTTCTGCAGGTTGATTTACATACCAATTATTGTAAACCTCATTTAGCAGTTTGTATTCTACTAAAGGTTGATTAAATAAATCCGCTTTCTCTGGATTGAATTCAGTAAAATCCATTTCAATTTTTACCTCATTTTGATTTAAGGCTTTAGTGAAAACTTCAATTTTTTCACCCAATTTGTGGATTGCAAATCTTCCAATTCCTTTCTCGCCTTGAATTATCCGTCCCTTGATAGTATTGTTAAGTTTTTGCTTTTTCTTATCTAACTTACTTGGAGTCGCAGGTCTTAACCATACATTTTGAATAGTGTCTAATGTCATTCCATCGCCATCATCTTCGATTTCTATGTAAGGCTGTTCTTTATCAGTCAGATAAGATTTTCCATAATTGTCCATATTAACAAAACGTACCTGTACGTTTTCTGCATCAGCATCATATGAATTTTTCACAACCTCTATTACGGCAACTTTTTTATCAGTAATCAGTTGATCACCAATAATATTCATTAGTCGAGCGTACGGCTCAAATGCCTGACTGTCTTTTCTAATTATTGCCATTTAAATTCTTTTTAGCAACTATGATGTATTCTTCGGGATAAACTTCCTTGCTATTTTTATTTTGTAAAGTGGTAAACTTGCCTGTATTTTTATCTCGTATAGTAGGAATTAATTTAAAAGGGATGGTACGTTTTATTACATCTTCTATTTCAAAGCCGCTCAATTCGAGTAATTCTCCAAATATCTCAGCAGATTCAATTTTGATATTTTTATACGTAGTATTTCCAATAACAATAAAGGCCTTTCCTCCATCTTTGGTAATTCTATACATTTCTTCAGAAACCTTTTGCATATCATTAAAATAATTGGCCATCTCCTTAGCCGTTCTTAAATGAACCTCTTGTAGTTTTTCAATCGTATTTTGTGCAATAGGAGATTCCGAGCTGAGCTTTTCTCCATAAGAATAAAAGGTGCCTATAAAATTTTTACGGAATGCTAACAAATCAGATACATAATCAAACCAATAAGCCGTTAGCTGATGTAAGTCGGCATATTCATATGAGGTTACATAGGGCGGCGAAGTTATAACAGCGCTAACTGAATTTGTAGCTATACTGGTTGATCGGGCATCTTCTAAATAAATATGGCAATCGGTTTCTAAATATTCCAATCTATTCAGTTCTGAAAAAAATTGAGAGTTTTTCTTTAGCATGGCATTTACTTGACGTGCAAAAGATGCAAAGGCATCTGGAATATCTTTTTTTGGATCCACCTGAGGCTTTGTACTGCTCTGTAACCATCGTGAGCAATTTTTAAGAATATTAGATAAAGCTACAAGAAAGAAATCCTGTACTTTCTGGTCGATCTCTAGCTTTAAGATTGTTGCATATAAATATGCTATCTTATTTTTATTATCCGGATTAAACCAATAATCAATTCTTTCGTGTTTTACACTTTTAGTGATAATGTTCGCGTCATATTGTTTTATTGAATCCTTTATTATATCATAAGCTTCAATTAGACGTTCAGGTAAAATCGGGTTAGTTTTTACACTAGTTATAAGTTTTGCGACAGGATTAATGTCAACCCCTATAGATTTTCGTCCGTGAACTTTAGCTTCAACTAAGGTGGTACCACAACCTGCAAACAAATCGGCAACAGTATCACCTTCATTTGTATGAGTCTCAATAATTTTTTTAACTATATTCGGTAAAAATTTTGCGGGGTATCGATGATAGCCGTGAGTCCAGTTTTCAGCAGATCGAACACTACTGAATGTCCAATCATTATTTACTACAAGTTTATCAAATGGTAAGTAATTAGCTATCAAGGGTTTGGTGTTATATTGATTTAGATATTTCAAATATATCTACTTAAATGATATTATACAAGATTTTAGACAGATATTGTACATACAAAAATTTTAAAAAAAATATTGTTTTATTATGTTTTTTAAACAAATTATTTGAAAACAGGTATATTTAAATGTTGCAAAACTACATTATAAACGAATTACATAAATAGGTAATTGACGAAGTGATCCCTGCTTGTTTCTAAAAATATTAGATTTTATTTCAATAAAAAGGTTCCCCAAGACGTGGATTTGCAATCTGTGCACTATTTACCTATCTTAGCGTTAAAAAAAACTATGCCTCTCTCAAACTTTTTTTATATTAATATGCCATACGGTATGAAGCGAAACGATGATGGAGAATGGTTTGTCTTTAATCGCGAGTATCTACCAATTGGGTGGAGCAATAAAAAAGACGAACGAGCACTCAAATATGATGGTGAGTTTGGTGGAATTCCAATTTATACCAGATACAAATCGTTGTCAGACAAACGGCTTTTGTCGCTTGCTGCTACAAAGCCAACTTACAATATTGAAGATGAAATAATAACAATTTTTTTCTATAAAGATGGGATTTTAGATGTTAATGGCAGGGTTATGGATAAAATTAAATGGTCGGATTATTTAAAACGACTTGAGATTCTTGCTAGCCTTAAAAAGGCATAACTAATAAGTGCGCGATTTGCAGCTGAGCGTAGCTAATAAACTCCATGCAAAATGAGTTTCATTTTTAAATACGGGCGGTCAACCGTAGTGGTTTTGGGTGATTAAGGAATAAATTATAGGTTTTTGGTTTTGGGTGTAATGAGATTTTTGAAATCTAATGCATCTATAATTCCGTTTTCGCTAGCGGTGTTATTGAAGTAAACAAAAACTTCTTTCCATTTCATTGCGGGAATTTCATTATATAATTTTTGCAAATATTCTTTTCCATATAGCGAATAAAAAAGTTTGAGTGTGCCGTGTAACCTGATGTATCCGGTTTGTGTAGTCGTGATTAATTCTTCAGGCAGGTTTGGATAGCTTACATTGCAAAAAATCACTCCCTTTGTTTTTAGTGCTTCGATAACTTCGCTCCTCCACCAACTGGCATTCCGAAATTCAATTGCGTTTTTAAATGAATAATCCAACCCATTTAGGAGCATCGCGAGTTTTTCCTCAGAATATGAAAAGGAAGGCGGTAATTGAAATAAAATATAACCCAGTTTTTCTTTTAGGTTTTCGAAGCAAACGTTATAGAAATCGGCAATTTCCTGCTGGCAATCTTTGAACTTTTTAAAATGCGTTATTCCCTTGTACATCTTTACTGAAAACACAAAATTTTCGGGCGCTTTATTGTACCAATTGGCAAGTGTTTTATCCGTTGGGAATTTATAAAATGTGCCGTTCATCTCGTAGGTATTGAAATGTTTGCAATAGAATGTGAACCAATCTTTTCGCGGGAGATTTTCGGGATAGAAAATGCCTTTCCAGTTGCTTTCGTTGAACGACGAGCAACCTGGTATAATTTCGGTTTTCATGTATACAGCTTTTGGCAACTGGTACAAAAAAAACTACGCCGTTTTTTCGTACCCGTATATTCTTTATGTAGCGGCAGATCGCATCTTTGACAGTGCTTTCTGGTATGTGCCAACCAATGTTTCTTTAGCTCGTATTTCTTTTTCCAATCTAAGAATTGAAAGCTATAATGACTGGCTTCTTTAATCAGTTCAGAAATCTTTTTATCGGGTATAGCGCCCACCACCGACAGCGGGTGCACTTTTACCCGATATAAGACTTCGTTCTTAATAATATTGCCTACTCCGGAAAAAAGTTCCTGCTCGAGCAACATATCACAAATCAATTTCTCGGATTGTGCCTTTAATTTCTTTTTCGCCTTTCGAGGGTTCCAATCGTCATTCATTACGTCGGCACTCCAATTATAATGATCGTTTATATTCCCTTCAAGTATCTTAATAGCGGCCGCATAGAAATTCAACTCACCGTTTTCGAAAATTAATCCCAACCTTAGTTTGGCATCTTTTGTGTCGTTGACCAGGTAACTGCCAAACATCAAAAAATGAATCCTAACCGTAAAACCATCAAAACATATTAAAAAATGCTTTCCCCAACTCCTAAACGATAGAACCTTTTTTCCTTCGAGTTTTTCTAGCGGGATCTTCGTATTTCCGTTTGCTGCAACAACCACTTTTCCTGTAAATTGCTGCACTTCTTCTTTTAGAATTACGATTGTTGGTCCTTCAGGCATGGGATTTGGGATTATTGGATTGTTCGATAGTTAGATGATTCGATTGTCGGACTTGAAACTTTTACTGCCTACATTCCTTCTTCTTGATGGGTGTTATAAGATTTAGATTTATTATTCTATCCCTAGGGCCGCTTCAGTATTTACAGCGTTTAAGGCCAAATCATTTAGCATGCAATCGGCTTCTTTTTCTTCGGCAAGGGTTTGGGTCAGTAGTTTTGCGGCATCATTGAGCCCCAGTGCTTTTGCGAACGCACAAAGCGTTCCATAGGTAGCAATCTCGTAGTGTTCAATTTTTTGGGAACCCGCTATTATTCCGGCATCGCGAACTGCACCCGGCATCGTTTCCTCAAGAATGCTATCGCCTTCTTTTAGCAGTCCCGCCATTGCCTCGCATTTCTTTCCTTCTGACTTTTCGCCCAAACTTTCGAATACCTTTTCTAACCTCGCAACTTGATTTCGTGTGACTGCCAAATGCTCGTTAATCGCGCTTTTAAGCCCGGGGGCTGTAGCATTTGCAGCCATCTTTGGCAACGCCCCTACCAAGGCATTTTCAGCCCAGTAAATGTCTTTTAGGCTATCGATAAAAAAATCTTTTAGTTCGGTAGCGGCATCTTTTGCGGGAGTTACCATAGTTTCAGTCGTTTTTTTCGCTGCTCCCTTATCAGTATCTGCTTTTGCGGTTTTAGCAACGGTGTTGCTTTGCGCCGGTTTTTCTGAATTTTTCATATCATGTGTGTTTGTTATTCGTAAAGGTTTACTTCTCGATTCCAAAATCGGTGTTGTGCCATTGCAGTTGTGAATTTTGCAGCAAAGTCAGGACTTGCAGATTCGGCCGAAATTATAATCCCGTCGTCGCTGTTGGCAATTTTGTCCGCAAATGTTGTTTCAGACAGTAAGTCCACCGCCTTACCATCGGCGCCAATTACTTTGCAATGTTTGTAGGCGTCTGACAGGAATTCCATTGCCTCATCATTTTGAGAAAGCTCGTTTAGGTCGAGTCCGTCAGGGACATATATGGCGTCAAAAAGAACCGATGACGCGGTTAGGTATGTAAATTCCGCTGCAACCGCACCACCTTCCAATGTTTCTACAGCGCCCAGATGTGGCGCGACTACGCATCCTTTCGCATCCTGTTTTAGTAAAGCCTCTTTCATGTTGGCTACACATGCTTCAGACACTCCGCTTGCACACAGGATAGCCACCTTTCGTGAAGCAATGGTTGGCGTGTTCGTTGGGTTTTTAATCATACTCAATGCATCCGAGGCATTTACAGCCTGTTCAACAGTTTGGGATTCGTGCTTGCCCATTTCATTTTCAGGGGATACGCCGTGATTCATCGGTTTTTCTGGAGCCGGAGGTACTTTTGCGCCCAGACCTTTCGCAACACGTTCGGCCAATTGCTGATCGACCTGCGAAAGCAATCCGAGCATACGTATGCGAATTGCGGTCGTTTCTACTTTTCCGAGCTCAAAGCGCAATGCCTTTACGATATGACTTTTTTCAGTTGGCGTCTGGCTATTGAAGAAAAGACGCGCCTGGCCAAAATGGTCGTTGAAACTTTCGCTGCGTTCCCTGATCTTGTGCGCATCGACGCGTTCGTTGAAACTTGAAAATCCACCTTGAT
>CAZSDN010000042.1:0-1905 GCA_964605595.1 uncultured Flavobacterium sp.
GCTTTAATGCTCTATCGATATTTTCTCCGTCTTTAATTGGTATAATTAACATAATATAGACACCTCCTCTCGTTAAGGGCGCAAAGGTATAATTTAATTGACAATTGACAATGGATAATTGTCAATTATTTTTCACCACGCTTAATTGTCAATTCTCCATTGTCAATTATTAATTGAATTCGGGCGTGCCGGCGGTTCAAAATCCCCATCCATAACCGGCTCGTTTGCCGCCGTCGGGCTTTCCGCTACAAGTCCTCGCTCGTTCCTCGCTGTGGGCTTTTCACTGCAATCCCTCACGCAAACCAGAGAAAAGAAACAAGAGCCAACAAATTCCCTTATAACGGAAACATCTTGACTCTTGTTTCTTATTTCTTGATTCTTATTCTTATTTCACCGCCGGCTGGTAATTTTGCTTGTCAATTATCATTTTCGATAAAATTTCCTTCAGAATTTCTGAAGTTCCACCGCCAATTGGCCCTAAACGACTATCTCTCATCAAACGCGCCAACGGATATTCTTCCATATAACCGTAGCCTCCAAGCATTTGCAGGCAACTGTAAATCGTTTCATCCGCCACTTTAGTCGATTTCAGTTTTGCCATCGTGGCTTCCTTAACGACATATTCACCTTTGTCCAGTCGGGCCACTGCGGCATAATTGAACAGTTTGCAATGCGCTACATCGGTGGCATGCTCTACCATTGTATGCCGTAACGCCTGAAATTTATTTATCGTAGTGCCAAACGCCTCGCGATTCGACATATAATCAATTGTGTAATCTATCGCATATTCAGCCCTTGCATGTGCATTGACAGCCATAATCAATCGTTCGAAAGCAAAATGCTGCATAATGTAAGGAAAACCTTTTCCTTCTTCGCCCATTAAATTCTCTTCGGGTATCTCAACATTGTCGAACGCAATTTCAGCAGTATCAGATGCGCGCCAGCCTAACTTATTAAGCTTGGTTGCCGAAACTCCTTTTAGGTTGCTGTCCATCAAAAAAATACTGATTCCTTTATTTCCCAGTTCCGGGCTTGTTTTAGCGGCCACAACATAATAATCTGCATAAACGCCATTTGTAATAAACGTTTTTGAACCATTTATAATATAGGAATTTCCTTTTTTTACTGCCGTTGTTTTCATACCGGCAACATCGCTTCCTCCAAAAGGCTCGGTAATACACAAAGCTCCAATTTTATCTCCTGAAATACTTGGCGCCAAATAATCTCTTTTAATCCTGTCGTCACCTTCGGCATTTAAATGTGTCATTGCCAAATAAGCATGCGCCCACATAGCAGCGGCAAAACCAGAGGATTTTATTTTCTGAAGCTCCTCTAACAGGATAACTGTGTAAAACAAATCCAGATCCAATCCGCCGTAGGCTTCAGGATAATTGAGTCCGAAAAATCCCATGTCACCAAATTTTTTCCAGATGAAACGCTCAATTGTTCCTGTTTCTTCCCATTTTTCAATATGCGGCACCACTTCTTTCTGCAAAAAGTCTTGTAAACTTTTTCTAAACAAATCGTGCTCTTCCGAAAAGTATGCTGAATTCATACGCAAGTCTATATTTTTGATATTTTTTTAGAATTCCAAATATAAGGCAATTATGTTTAATTTTTCAACAGGAAAACCGTTAATTTTTGCTAAATCCTCAGCCCTTTGGATTTCGCCATTCATACTTCGATATGTAACTATTTCTTTCGGCAACGGATACCTGAAATAGGGAAATTGTGCCAGTTCTTTTATCGAAGCCTGATTAACCTTGACCTTTTTTATGTCCGGGAAAGAAGAAACTTTAAAATATTTATTGAGGTTTTCAATGACTTCTGGGGATAATCCCCAAACATATTGCATTTGTTCCATCGAAACAAAACCGCCAAATTTTTCTTTTTCTTTTATAATGC